>NZ_WQNP01000008.1:0-1904 GCF_018783905.1 Ruminococcus sp. MCC718 | reverse complement strand
TTACAGTCAGTATGCTTTTGTAAAAGCATATATGAATGAGAAAACCGACAACTGGATCAAAGCTCATGTCCAGATGTTTGATTTCTTTGGAGGTGTCACACCTATGCTCGTTTCTGATAACTGTACAACCGCAGTGAATCATAAAAAGAGTGACTGGTACAACACTGCCTTAAACACAACTTATCATGAGATGGCAGAACATTACAATCTCGCCATCCTTCCGGCCAGAGTCCGGAAACCCAAGGATAAACCGAATGTAGAGGGATCAGTAGGAAAGATATCCACATGGATAACAGCAGCCCTTCGCAATGAGCAGTTTTTCTCTCTTGCAGAATTAAATGCTTCAATCCGTGAAAAACTGGATGCCTACAACGCCCGTAAATTTCAGAAAAAGGAATGTAGCAGACTCAGTTTATTTCTTGGGGAAGAAATGCCATTGCTGGCTCCGTTGCCTGCTACACCTTTTGAACTGGCTGAGTGGAAACAAGCCACCGTCCAGTTTAACTATCACATCGCAGTAGACAGAATGTTCTACTCCGTGCCTTATCAGTATATCAAAAATAAGGTTGATGTGCGTATAACAGATACAACGGTTGAAATATTTTATAATCACAATCGTATTGCCTCTCACAGACGACTCTATGGACGAAGCGGTCAGTATTCTACAGTGACAGAACATATGCCGCAGGAACACCAGAAATATCTGGAATGGAACGGTGACCGGTTCCGTAAGTGGGCTGATTCGATTGGAATTAACACAAGTAAGGTTGTCGATGCAATACTTACCTCCGGCAGGATTGAACAGCAATCCTACAGAAGCTGCATGGGATTACTGAAACTGGCAGAAAAATATTCGCCAGAAAAACTGGAACAGATCTGTGCTAAGGCGCTCTCTTATTCCGGTAAACCCAGCTATAAAAGTATCAAAAATCTATTGGCTGCAACAAAGGATGCACCTGATACCGAATCAGAATCATCTCAAGCAGTAAAACCACATGGCATAACCAGAGGAGCCAGATACTATGGAGGTAAAAAATCATGACAAATCAAAGTACAATCGATAAACTTATTGAAATGCGTCTGACTGCTATGGCAGATGCATTCCGCATCCAGATGGATGATCCTGCAATGAAGGAAGTTCCATTCGAAGATCGGTTCGGCATGCTTGTTGATGTCGAATACAGCAACCGCAAAAACAATCGTCTGAAAAGGCTGATCCGCCAGGCTGAGTTTGAACAGCCAGATGCCAGCATCGCAGCGATTGATTACCATTCTGGACGAAAGCTGAACAAAGCACTGATCAACCGTCTGGCAACCTGTGAATACATTACAGAATACCGGAACATCTTTATTACTGGAGCAACCGGAAGTGGTAAAACTTATATGGCCTGTGCCTTTGGCATGGAAGCATGCAAGCACTATTACTCAGTACGGTATGTACGGCTTCCTGATCTATTATTGGACTTACAGGCTGCCAGGGAAAATGGAACTTTTTCGACTGTCCTGAAGAAATACACCAAGCCAATAGTACTGATCATTGATGAGTGGCTGCTTCTTAAACTGACAGAAGCTGAAGCCAGGAATCTTTTTGAACTGATACATAAAAGACGCAAAAAATCTTCAACGATCTTTTGTTCTCAGTTCCGTGAAAGTGAATGGTACCAGCAAATCTGTGATGGTGAAAGTACTCTTGCCGATGCCATCATGGATCGTATTTCGTATGATTCCTATAAAATCGATATTGAAAGTGTTGACCCATCTAAAGACCTCTCTATGAGAGAAGTATATGGACTGGATCCAGCAATGGCAAAGTAACTTAATAAACAAAATGGGGTGGCTCCGTTAGTCCGGACAGGTGGCTCTCGCCACACCGGACTGGCGGCTCTGCCGCACCGTAATATTCA
>NZ_WQNP01000073.1:0-3225 GCF_018783905.1 Ruminococcus sp. MCC718 | reverse complement strand
TAGATTTCCAGGTTCCCATGCCATGAGTATACTATAATTTCTGATTTTTGGCTACCTTAACCC
Source organism: Ruminococcus sp. MCC718 (assembly GCF_018783905.1). Lineage (NCBI taxonomy): Bacteria > Bacillati > Bacillota > Clostridia > Eubacteriales > Oscillospiraceae > Ruminococcus > Ruminococcus sp. MCC718. Next base: position 3,162 of record NZ_WQNP01000073.1, on the reverse strand, counting down.
ACCGTCTAAAGCCAGTGAGATTGCGGTAGCCTTATTTCAAACGATTCTGCTTATTCTTCTGTCTTCTGCTCCGCACGGTTCTCGATTTGCCAGTCGATTGGCTCCAGACCGTTTGCTTTTAAAAATTCATTTGTCTGGCTGAAATGTTTGCAGCCAAAAAATCCGCGATATGCTGAAAGCGGACTTGGATGCGGTGCTTCCAGGATCAGATGCTTCGGATTTCTGTGCAGCATGGATTTTTTCATCTGAGCCGGTCTGCCCCACAGCAGAAATACCATTGGACGATCCTGCTGATCCAGGATGCGGATTGCTGCATCGGTAAATTCTTCCCATCCAATCCCCCTGTGGGAATTTGCCTGATGTGCACGCACGGTCAGAACCGTGTTCAGCAGCAATACGCCCTGTTTCGCCCATTTCGTCAGATACCCATTATCCGGGATATAACAGCCACAGTCATCGTGCAGTTCTTTATAAATATTTACAAGAGACGGCGGTATCTCTACATCTGGTTTCACCGAAAAACAAAGTCCATGTGCCTGTCCATCCCCATGGTAAGGATCCTGCCCTAAAATTACAACTTTGACATCCTTAAGTGGTGTTAAGGCAAATGCATTAAAAATATCATCTGCCGGAGGATAAATTCTTCTCGTATGATATTCATCCATCACTGTTTTATATAATTTTGCATAATATGGCTTACGGAACTCCGGTTTCAGCGGTTCCAGCCAGTCATTACTGATCGGTGCCATAATTTTGCCTCCTTATCCTAGCATTTTACTGCTATATTTTTCTGATGATACTTCTCTTACAGTCTTACCGGTACCTTCCGATCTCGCAGATATTCTTTTACCTGACGGATTTCCAGCTCCTTATAATGGAAGAGAGACGCTGCAAGAGCTGCATCTGCTTTTCCTTCCGTTAGTGCATCATAAAAATGCTCCATCGTGCCGGCTCCTCCGGACGCAATCACCGGTATGGAAACATTTTCTGCAATTGTTCTGGTCAGTTCCAGATCGTAACCTGCTTTTGTTCCATCGCAGTCCATACTAGTCAGAAGAATTTCTCCTGCACCCAATTTATCCACTTTCATTGCCCATTCTACCGCATCGATACCGACATCGATCCTGCCTCCGTTTTTGTAGATATTCCAACCACTTCCGTCTTCTCTTCTTCTTGCATCAATCGCTACAACCACACACTGGCTGCCAAATTTATCTGCCGCCTGACTGATCAGCTCCGGTGTATTGATCGCCGAAGAATTGATGGAAATCTTGTCTGCCCCTTCACGCAGAAGCACCTTAAAATCTTCTACGGTTCGGATGCCTCCGCCGACGGTAAATGGAATAAATACTTTCTCAGCTACTTTTCGTACCATATCAACAACCGTATTTCTGGCATCCGAAGAGGCTGTGATATCCAGAAATACCAGTTCATCGGCTCCGGCCTTATCATAAGCTGCCGCAATCTCCACCGGATCCCCGGCATCCCGCAGATTCACAAAATTCACACCTTTTACCACGCGGCCGTTATGAACATCCAGACATGGAATGATTCTTTTCGTAAACATATCAGTTTTCCTCCTTTCCGATCGCTGCAAAATTCCGCAGGATCTGCTGTCCGACATCACTGCTCTTCTCCGGATGGAACTGACATGCAAAAATATTTCCCTTTTCTACCGATGCATGGATCGTGGTGCTGTACCAGGTAGTCGCCTTTACGATCTCCGGCTCCTCTGCTTTCAGATAATAAGAGTGCACGAAATAGACATACGGATCTGCCGGAAGATTCTGAAACAGTCTGCCCTGATTGATAAGCTCCAGAGAATTCCATCCCATATGCGGAATCTTCAGCCCTTCATGATCTGGGATTCTCAAAATTTCGCCTTTTAAAATACCAAGTCCCTCTACACCAGGTGTTTCTTCACTTCTCTCAAACAGAAGCTGCAATCCAAGACAGATACCAAGAAATGGCTTTCCGCTTTCGGTTACTTCTTTTATCACTTCGTCCAGTTTATAGTCTCTGAGCTTCTGCATGGCATCACCAAATGATCCTACGCCCGGAAGGATCACTTTATCTGCTCTCAGTATCTCTTCCCTGTCTCTGGAAACGATCGTATCTTCACCAATACTCTGCAAAGCTTTTTCCACACTTTTCAGGTTACCGGCATCGTAATCAATAATCGCTATCATCGCTTCTTATCACCTCTCAAATTCAAGAATACCTCTGCAATCTGCCGGAGGATATATATTTATACTTATCATATGATATAAGTGTTACAAGTAAATTCTGTCACTCATTGCTACGCAATTCTCTCCCACATCATCATATCATATTTGCAAAATCCTGTCGATGATTATCTGACATCTGCTCCATCCTCAAGCAAAAGCTTTACTGCATTTTCTTTTACTGCCGTTGTTCGATCCTTGATTTCCGGAGTCAGTTGTGCAAATTTCTCATGAATACGGTACATATGACATTTCTGATTAAAATATACAATCTTCTCAAAAGCAAAACGGATCACCGTCGGATATTCAAAACCAACACCAAGCTCCAAAACACATACCTTTTTATTTACGGTTCCCTGGAGCCACTTCGTATATTTCTCCCACTGCGGCATATACCAGGACTCATCGTAGTCATCGTTTGTCACCACATTGCCGGTCTTGTCGCTGCCGCATGGTGCTACGATACGTTCCGAATCGATTGCTGATTCAAAAATCAGATCATCCGTGTTTACCGTCAGTAAAAAATAATTTTTTCCTTTTAAAAGATCCGCCAGTTTCCGGTAAGCTTCCATGATCTCTTCTTTCCTGGCATTTTTTTTACTGAATTCTGTTCCGATTCCCACCAATACCAGATCTGCCTCCTGTGCGGATTTCTGAATTTCCTGTCTTATTTCTTCTGCCATGTTTTTCCCTTTCTGTCATTTACATTCTAAATTTGTCAAATATCTTGTCTGTAAACTGTAATATATATCATAACACAATTTCTATGTTGTGCCCATGCCTTATCTTGCAACTAAGATAAGACTTTAAATAAAAAAACCGTAAATAACCATTTCTGATTATTTACGGAACCTGTTCATGTGCCTTCAAAACCGCATACAGACCATAAATCCTACATCTTTTTCTTCTATCCTGAACCTCACACTCTCGTGCTTGG
>NZ_WQNP01000072.1:0-225 GCF_018783905.1 Ruminococcus sp. MCC718 | reverse complement strand
GACACAGTGTTATTATCAGATATATGGAAACAGATAAAGACCATATTCATTACATGATAGAGACAGAACCGACAATGTCTGTTAGTAAGATTGTAAACCTGATGAAGAGCTATACAACATACCATATATGGAAAAGATATCCCCCATATTTACGAAAACAATTCTGGAAAGAACATACCTTTTGGACAGATGGATATTTTGCCTGTAGTGTAGGAAATGTATCGG
>NZ_WQNP01000071.1:0-232 GCF_018783905.1 Ruminococcus sp. MCC718 | reverse complement strand
CAGGTTTTAGAAGATGGATACCATCTGTTTGCCACACGAAGTTCCATTCCATTTTCGTTGCATTTAGCTTGAAGTTTTATTCTAAACTCATAAAACTTCTGTGACGCAACTGCTTTTGAAAGATGTCTGTTTTTCATCATGCCTTTTACATTTAAATCTTCAATCGTAATGTAGGATGGTTTGGTTTTCACTATCTCTGCGATTGTTTTGTTAATGTAGTCGGTGCGGATAT
>NZ_WQNP01000070.1:0-1609 GCF_018783905.1 Ruminococcus sp. MCC718 | reverse complement strand
CAGTTAGAATATAAGGCAAAGTGGAATGGCAGGAAATATGTCAAAATAGATAGATTCTATGCCAGTAGTCAGCTGTGTTCCGTCTGTGGATACCAAAATACAGAGACAAAAAATCTATTAGTAAGGGAATGGACATGTCCTGTCTGTGGAACAAATCATGACAGGGATATCAACGCAGCAAAAAATATACTGGAAGAAGGATTAAGACGAATAGCATAAAAGGAATAACAATATAGGGCAGGGACTGCCCGAATTAACGCCTGTGGAGATAGTAGGTTGCGAGGTCTGCGAAGCAGGAAGCCCATTGGCTTTAGACAATGGGTAGTTCACTATGCAGCTCAGACAACGATCAAAGAAGACGGCAGCTATCATTTTGACTATGTGACAAAAGAAGAGCCTACGGCAAAGACCGGTGATTTTATTATCACGATCGGCATTGAGGGTTCTACACACTATCAGGAAATCGGCAGGATCAGTGCACCGAAAGCGGTATACAGTGTAGACTTTACCGATGAAGATGGCAATACCATCGGTGAACAGAAAAAGGTAGTGGATGGCGGTACGGTAGAGGCTCCGGAAGCACCGGAAAAAGAAGGATATGAATTTGTGGGCTGGGATACTGGTCTGAAAAATATCCGGGAAAATACAGTTATCACTGCACAGTACCGAAAGAAAAAATGTACAGTTATTTTTGTAGACTGGGACAATACAAGTCTGAATATCAAAGAATTTGAATATGGTGATGTTCTGACGCTGGATTCTCTTCCGGAAAAAGAAGGACAGAAGTTCGATAAATGGACAGATGCAGATGGAAAAGAAGTAACCACCGTAACAGACAACATGGTTGTAGCAGCTTCATACAAAGATACCAAATACGTAGTTACATTCCTTGACTGGGATGGAAAAGTGCTCAGTGAGCAGGAAGTTGCCTATGGAGAATCCGCAACACTTCCGGAAAATCTGAAGGCACCGGGCGATGGCAAAGTATTTGACAGCTGGGATAAAAAAGACGAGGCGGGATTTGTAAGAAAGAGTATCGTTGTTTCACCGACTTACAAATATACAGAGACAACAACAGAACCAGCCTTTACGGTTACAAGCGGAACTTACCAGACGGCTCAGACCGTAGGGCTGTACTGCGTGAAGCCAAATGTGGAGTTATATTATCGAATCTATCCGCTTTCAGGAGAAGGTGGTCTGACGACAACAGAAGATCGCAGCGAATTCCAGTTGTATACAGCACCGATTCAGATTACAGAAAGTGCAGTGATCCGTGCCTATGCAAAGAGTGCAAATGCAAACGACAGTGAGATTGTAAGTACTGAGATTGTTATTTCAGGCAGCGGAAATTCATCAGGGGATAACACAGGCGGCAACACCGGAGGAAATAATAGCGGCAATAATAATGGCAATACAAATGGCGGTAACAGTAACAATAACAACAATAATAATACAAACAATAATAATACAAATATTACCGTACCGAAAACCAGAAAACTTTCCATTAAGAGTCTGAAAAATGTAAAAGGTAAGCCTGCAAATAAAAAGTCAAGGCTAAATTGAAGAACATTGAAAATTTTATACAGGTTGAAAATTAGGTATCAAAATA
>NZ_WQNP01000069.1:0-2736 GCF_018783905.1 Ruminococcus sp. MCC718 | reverse complement strand
TTGTTTGATAAAATTAAAAAGATTTTAGATGACAGAAAACAGGAATTAGAACAATTAGACACTCTTGTCAAATCCCGATTTGTCGAACTATTTGGAGATCCAGTAATCAATAGCCAGGGGTGGAAGAAAGCATTAATCGGTGATGATTGTTTTGTTACTAAGTTAGCAGGATTTGAATACACTCAGTATATTAATTATGAAGACTCTGGTGATGTAGTTATGGTTAAGGCTCAGAATGTAAAGAATGGTAAGCTGAATCGTAAGGAACTTTCTTTTATTTCAAATGAAGTTTCTGACTCATTACCAAGATCTCAGCTTGCACCAGGAGATGTTGTAATGACTTATGTCGGAGCAAATATTGGTGATGTTGCAATTATAGATAATGAGTACAAATATCATTTAGCTCCTAATGTTGCCAAGATACGTCCTGATTCGGAAAGATATAATTCAATATATTTCATGTATATGTTAATGTTGTTAAATGCATACATTGTAAAAAATTCAGCAGATACAGCAAAGGCTGCTTTAGGAATGGAGAGAATAAGAAAATTGAATGTATTTGTACCCCCAATGGAACTTCAAAACCAATTCGCAGACTTTGTTACATCCATTGACAAATCAAAATCTAAGATTCAAAAATCCTTAGAAGAGACGCAGTTATTATTTGACAGTCTGATGCAGAAGTATTTTGGATGAAAAGGGTGATGAAATGGCAAAAATGACAGTATATCATGGTGGATATATGGCAGTGGAACATCCGGAAATCCGAAAGGGACGCAATACAAAGGATTTCGGAACAGGTTTTTATTGCACAATTATTAAAGAACAGGCTCAGAGATGGGCAAAACGTTATGATACCAAGATCGTTTCCATCTACGATGTGCGTTTAGATTCTTCGTTAAAAATCAAAGATTTCCGGGAAATGACAGATGAATGGTTGGATTTTATTATTGATTGTCGGGCAGGAAAAACACATAACTATGACATTGTGATCGGAGCGATGGCAGATGATCAGATTTACAACTATATTTCTGATTATATGGATGGCTCGATTACGAGAGAGCAGTTCTGGGTGCTGGCAAAGTTTAAATATCCGACACATCAGATAAATTTTTGCTCAAAAGAAGCACTGAAATGTCTGGAATACAGGGGATTTGAGGTGGTTAAGTGATGGAAAATGGAAGAGAATCCAGAAAGGATAATGATTTATTTTTTACCTGTGCGTTGATTGATTATATTGCAAGAAAAACGAAAAATACCAGGTCAGATGTTGTTAATGCATTAGGAAAAAAGCGTCTGGAAAAGATTTATGATCTGGCGGATATTTACCATAGTGATAATATTGACCGGGTAAGCGAAGATTTTATCGAAGAAGCCCAAATTAAACAAGGAAATTTTGATAATGTTGGAGAATGTCAGTATGCAATTCCTACACACTGGGACATTGGAAAAGTCTATAAACGCCTTATTAAGCAGGTTTCAGAAAAAGAGAAAATAGAAGTAATTGACGCATTGATTAAAGTTTACAATTCTTTTCTGAGTGGAAAAATAGATGATTATAACAGCAGTGTTTATTATGAAAATCCATCATATCTTTTCGAATGTTACGAGGAAAATAAGATTCTTTAGGAAAAATCTGCTATACTTTCTGCAAAAACAGGAGTGCAGAAAAATGGAGAATCAGATTTATAATATTTTAAATGATATGGCGGAATTTTTAAATGTAATGCAGATGAAAAAGCTTCAGAAAGTACTGATTTATCACTTGAATGAGGCGAAACAGGTACAGGAAGAGATTTCAAATGAGAAATATCTGGAAATGTTTTTGACGGCAAAACAGATTGAGGGGTGTTCAGACAGGACAATTCAATATTATCGTGTAACGATTGAGCATATGTTGAAAAGAATTACGATACCACTGCGTCAGATTGCAACGGAGGATATTCGCCAATATTTGATTGATTATCAGAAAATCAACAACTGTGGAAAGGTGACAATAGACAATATTCGTCGCAATTTATCCAGTTTCTTTTCCTGGCTGGAGGAAGAGGACCATATTTTAAAAAGTCCGGTGAAACGTATCCACAAAATCAAGACGAAAACGGTAGTAAAAGAAGTCATTTCCGATGAGAGCATTGAGATTTTGCGTGATAATTGCAAGGAAAAGCGTGATCTTGCTATTATAGATCTACTTTTTTCAACCGGAATGAGAGTCGGTGAACTGGTAAATCTGGATATTGCAGATATTGATTTCAATGAAAGAGAATGTATTGTATACGGAAAAGGTGATAAAGAACGCAGGGTTTATTTTGATGCAAGAGCAAAACTTCATTTACAGAATTATTTAAAATGCCGGACTGACGATAATCCGGCACTATTTGTGACGCTCAATGATCCACATAAACGCCTGAAAATCAGTGGAGTGGAAATACGATTGAGACAATTAGGGCGAGAATTAAAATTAGAGAGAATCCATCCGCATAAATTCCGTCGAACTATGGCAACACGAGCTATAGATAAAGGGATGCCGATTGAACAAGTACAGAAATTGCTGGGACATCAGCAAATCGACACCACGATGCAGTATGCAATGGTTAATCAAAGCAATGTAAAAACATCCCATAGACGCTTCATAGCCTGAGCAAATTTTACGCTGTTCATATTTGCAGTGCAGATGAAACTGCAAGGTAAATGTGGGGTTATGGGGATGATTATAGATGGAAAAATTATGGAAAT
>NZ_WQNP01000068.1:0-56880 GCF_018783905.1 Ruminococcus sp. MCC718 | reverse complement strand
CTAACTGATTTTTTCTCTTTCTCATATACTTCTTTCCGGTATGCCAGTGTCTGATTATATACAAAACGGCAACAGCCAAACGTTTTTGCGATCTGTATTTTCTGCTCATTATTTGGATATATTCTATATTTATATGCCTTTAACATTCACTGTCACCTTCTTTCTCAACCTTGATTTTCTATATATCTTTTCAGCATTTCTTCCGATACATTTCCTACACTACATGCAAAATATCCATCTGTCCAAAAGGTATGTTCTTTCCAAAATTGTTTTCGTAAATATTGGGGATAACTTTTTCATTCTGTCTCTATCATGTAATGAATATGGTCTTTATCTGTTTCCATATATCTGATAATAACACTGTGCCTTTGACATATCTCATATGAAAACTGCTTTATATCATCTGATATCTGTCTCGAAACCAGTAATTTCTTCCTATATTTACAGACAAAAATAATGTGATATTGTAATAAGTAGATGCCAGGGTCAAAAGCCTGAAACCACGATGTGCTTGCACAAAAGTGGTTTTATGGCTTAATGACCCGCCCCGATATGAGCATAAAAGTGGAGCGTAAGCTTCACGATATGCGAATATTGGGTAGAATTGTGGAAGTACGAAGTACGGAACAATTCGTATGGCATCTTTTGACCCCAACATCATAAGTATTTATGTCTGTTTTTAGATTTCCAGGTTCCCATGCCATGAGTATACTATAATTTCTGATTTTTGGCTACCTTAACCCACCGTCTAAAGCCAGTGGGATTGCGGTAGCCTTATTTCAATTTATTACTGTTCCATGACCTGCGTTTCGGTACACCCCCCCCGGATTTTATGCTTCTTACCGTCTTTTCCAGCGTCTTCATATCAACCGGTTTTGAAATATGGGCATTCATTCCGGCTGCCAGCGAATGCTGGATATCTTCTGAGAATGCATTGGCTGTCATGGCAATGATCGGAATCTTCTTTGCCAGTTCATGGGAACTGCTACGGATCGCTTTTGCTGCCTCATAACCATTCATAACAGGCATCTGCACATCCATCAGGATCATGTCATAGTCACCCGGGACAGACTGTTCAAATGCCTCCAGGATTTTTTCGCCATTTTCACAGATGGTACACTCTGCACCCTCAATCTTTAACAGTTCCATCAGAATTTCCGCATTCAGCTCATTATCCTCTGCACACAGGAAATGCATTCCCTGCAAAATATTGTCATCCGGCTCATCTGTTTCTGCCTGTGATGACAAAGAAACAGATCTGTCCCCGGCAATTTTCAGATCAATAAGAACCTCAAAACAGCTTCCCTGTCCCGGTTCACTCTCCACATCAATGGTGCCTCCCATGGCTTCAACCAGATTTCTGGTAATAGCCATTCCAAGCCCGGTCCCCTGTATCTTACTTGTCAGAGAATTTTCGGCACGGGTAAACGGATCAAAGATGGTATCTTTGAAATCGGCCGACATTCCCATACCATTATCGCTGACTAAAAAGCGGTACTTTGCATAAACAGATGAATTTGATCCACATTCCTCTGCCAGAAGCAGGATTTCTCCACCTTCCTGTGTATATTTTATTGCATTGGACAACAGGTTGCTGAAAATCTGCATCAGATGAACCCGATCCCCATTCACCCACTCATGCCGGATGTTTTCTTTTGTAATTGTAAAAGTCTGCTTTTTTTCAGATATCTGAGAATGAAATATCGTGTCGAGTTCCTGTATAAAATCCAGAAGAGAAAAATCAGAATACTTGAAAACCGTTTTTCCGGCTTCAATCTTGCTCATGTCTAGAACATCATTGATAATCCCTAACAGATGCTGTGAGGAAGTGTCGATTTTATCCGCATACTCTATTACCTTGCCTTTATTGCCGGCGTCATATCGGATTAATGACGTAATACCAATGATCGCATTCATCGGAGTACGGATATCGTGGGACATATTGGCAAGGAAACTGCTCTTTGACCTGCTCGCTTCCTGTGCCACCTGAAAAGCTTCCTCTGCCGCCTGTTTTGCCTGCCGCAGCTTTGTATTCACTGTTTCCAGCTTCGCATTATTTTCCTGTTCCACACGGATCGCTTCCTGCTGGTTTCTGTGCATAACAAAGGAAATCCCCAGTATAACGCAGGCTGCTACGATAACCGTAAAGATAACGATAAATATCGTGACAAAATTGACAAGTTTTAAGGTATTCGCAGCAACATATTCTGCCGGAACCAGAAAGATCAGGGTCCATTCGGCATTTTCCATTCTTTTTAACCCGTAAAAATATTCTGTTCCATCCAGAACTGCATTCGAATAACTACATCCTTTTTCTTCCAGTTCCGCCTTTGTTTTGTCAAAAGAAGAATTGTGAAGATACTTCATGTTCTGCAAAACAGAAAATACATTATGCCCCTTGATCAGTTCCACCTGATTGCTGTTGAACAGTTTAAATCCATTGTCATCCAGCACATACACACTGTTGTTCCCATCATATGCATCGCAGTTAAAATAAGGATTCAGCTGTTCCATATCCTGGGCAATTCCAAAATAACGGATTGTCGTTTTCTTTTCTCCATTCTGAAGCTCTATTGGCTCTGGCAGATGATTCAGAAATACCATCTCTGACTGGTTATCCGTCATGGAATCAAAAACAAAACTGATCCGTTCGGGATTGTCTTCAAAATAATCCAGCTCACGGAAAAGTCCTCTGTTTCCGGATTCTGTATAATATCCGCCTTCTGAATCCACTGCCATCAACGTGATCTTATGATCTGCATATGCTGATAATTCATATTTCTTTTCCATATATCTGCAGAGTTCGTCTGTAGTCTGTATGTTTGCATTTCTCAGATAATTACATTCTTCCGTCACCCGGTCCCAGTGGGAATCGATCACATCTTCCAGATTTTGAAACATCTGACGGGTAATTTCTTCCATCTGGTTTAACCGTTCCTCATAGATAATATCCTGGATATAAGTATAATACAGGAAGAAGAATGCAAAAAGCATCGCTATACCAGTTATACAACACCCCAATATTAAATTCCGGTAATTATTTCTCTTCTGCATTCTTCTCCCTCGATTATTTCCATTATTATTTCCATTCAGCGTCCGCTTCACTTAAAGTCTCAAATTGTCCAAAAAACTCTTTTGCCGCATCCATACCTACAATTCCGCTGTCTGTCACTTCCGCTTCTGATGCCAGTTTTTCACTGATTCCAGAAATTGCAACCTGATAAGTCTTCTCATCTTCCAGCTCCATCGGACTTACCAGTACATAAGGATAATTGTTTCCTGTACCGACTGCATCGTATCCTTCTTTATATAAATCCTGAATCTGTTTTCCTGTTAATCGGACCGTCTGGATTGTCTGTGACCAGCCTGTCGGAAGAATGGTACAGATGTCATAGTCTGTAATATTCTTTGCATACAGTTTTCCGCTCACGCCACCATTGTTCTGGTTTGTGCCATTTCCACTGATCCATGTTCCAAGGGATATAAGCGCAATGTCACTTCCGGTCGCCTCGGCAAAACATCTGCCCACCAGCTTTGCACAGCTTTCCTGTGAGATTTCCTCTGTAGCTGTTGTGAACACTTCCGGCTGATTATTTACCACGCTGTCCTGATCCTCATCCAGCTGATCTGCCACATCCTTTATGGATGCCTTATCCTGCATAAATTCCAACATTTTAGTTCCGGTATTTACGATCGTATTTTCCCATCCAGAATAAATAAACGGTGTCGTATTCCCTGCATTGATAAAATCCGAAATATCTGCATAGTAGGTGTCATCCGCCTTTGCATCTTTGAAAGGAAGTAGTCCTGCTTTTAATGTGCTGTCCGGATACAGGGCACTGGTTCCTTCTACCGTAGACAGCACCCTCATAACTTTTAATGCATCTTCAAGTTTCTCTGGATGATTCTCCAGCTTTTTATTCAATCCGTAAAAACGGTTTACATTTACAATAAATACATTCTTGCTTCCATCTTCAGACAGGTATGGCATCAGACCAAATTTGTCCGTTCTATCTTCTGAGTCCATAATGCCATTCTGTGGTCCCAATAGAAACAATGTGTTTCCCTTTATAAAAGCTTCTCTTGTTTTACCATCATCTGTCGGATCACTGTTGCTGCTGTCAAACATACCGATGTCTTTCCATTTTTGGATATATTCCATGCTGTCCATCATGCCTTCCGTGTCACTGACATTTGCCTTTCCTGACAGGTAATCTTTCTGCCACTGCTTTCCAGACAAGGTACCAAGGAATCCCGCATCCGCAATATTACATATATACTGGAAGGCAGAACCCGGATACTGAATCTGTGCCATACATAACGTAACTCCTGCTTCTTTTGCTTTGCCTGCAAGTTCTTCAAGCTCTGTAAAAGATGTCGGCAGCTTCCAGCCATGTTGCTCAAGCAGTGTTTTATTGTAAGTGATTCCATAACAGTTGTACAAAGATGGAAGCATATAAAGTGCACCATCGTCGGATACCTCTTTCAGACGTGATTCCACATAATTATCTGTAAAATCGTATCCGGAGAGATCAATCATCTTATCACTGACATCCACCACATCCGGCTTATAAAAAGTCTGTGTGCAGATATCCGGAAGATCATCTGCCTCTAGCATATTCTGCAGATAGGTTGTTGTATTTGACCCACTATACGTGATTACTTCAAGATTAACCTCCGGATATGTTTTATGCACCTCTTCTATAAAGCTGTCCACCTCCAGATAAGGAGCCATAAACGTAATTGCTTCGTGTTTCTTTGATGTTTCATCTGTTTTCCCACATCCTGTAAGTCCTGTTGCTGCTATGCATGCCAAAATAAGACCTGCACTTTTTGCTTTTTTGATCTTCATATTTTTCTCCCGCTAAAATCATGATAGTTACGTTTATGAAAGAACCTTATCCCGCCAAACTTTTTATATTCGCTTTTTAAACGGTAGTTCTCTCTGCAAGATGACATTTCAGATTATTTTGCAATGCACAGATCAGTTCCTCAATCACGATTGGTTTGGATAAGAAGCTGTCCATACCGCATTCCAGTGCTTTCTTTCTGTCCTCATCAAAAGCATTGGCTGTCATGGCAAGGATCGTAATTCCTGCCAGTGCCGGATCTGGCAGGGCACGGATCTGTCTGGTAGCCTCATATCCGTTCATTACCGGCATCTGCACATCCATCAGCACCAGATCATAATCCCCTGGCGTTGCATTTTTAACTTTTTCCACTGCTTCTGCTCCATTTTCTGCCGTATCAACTACAAAACCATATTCATTAAGGATCTCCACCATAATTTCACTGTTCAGTTCATTGTCTTCCACAAGCAGTACAGACCTGCCTCTGAAATCCAGATCTGCTGCCGGAAAAATCGAAGTCTCTATTTCAGCCTTCTTCTGACCGATGGCAGTCAGCAACGTCTCTCTGATGTCTGACATAAAGAGAGGTTTCGCACAGAATGCCGTTACCCCTGCTGCCCTGGCTTCTGTTTCGATATCTGACCAGTCATAGGCCGTCAGGATAATGATCGGCGTATCATCACCAAGACTGCGAATCTGACGTGTAACCTCAATGCCATTCATATCCGGCAGACGCCAGTCAATGATATAAGCATGGAATGCATCTCCAAGTTCCAGAGACTGCCGTGCACGCAGAACAGCCTCCTTACCGGAAAGTGTCCATTCTGAACGCATCCCAACCTTCACAAGCATCTTCGTCACACTGTCACAGGTGTTAAAATCATCATCGACAACCAATGCCTTCAGACCTTCCAGCTCTGCGATTTTCTCTGTGCGGCGGTGCTCAGGCTGAATTCTCAATGCCAGGCGGACAATAAATTCGGTGCCTTTGCCCTGTTCTGTCTGAACTTCAATCGTTCCTCCCATCATATCCACAATGTTCTTAGTAATGGCCATACCAAGGCCTGTCCCCTGAGTCCTGCTGACGGTGGAAGTCCGCTCCCGTTCAAAAGGAGAAAAAATCTTCTGTACAAATTTCGGACTCATGCCGATTCCACTGTCTTTTACACGGATCTCATACAGACCACTGTCTTTTGTTTTTCCCGGGAACTGTTTCAGCCGAACGGAAACGGTTCCGCCTGCAGGCGTAAATTTGACCGCATTGGACAAAAGATTCAGCAGTACCTGATTCAGACGCGTCTTATCGCAATAGACGTCCTCATTCGTCACATCCATAGCATCCATATAAAGCTCCTGCTGCTTCGCATGGATCTGTCCACTGATAATGGTTTTCAGATCATGGAGCATTTCTGACAGACTGACCGCCGTTTCTTCCAGATGGATCTTTCCACTCTCGATACGGCTCATATCCAGTATATCATTGATCAGTGAAAGCAGATGATTGCTGGATGAAAGAATCTTGCCCAGATAATCCCTGACCTTTTTTTTATTATCAATATTGCTTACAGCCAGGGTCGTAAAACCAATGATTGCATTCATCGGAGTCCGGATATCGTGAGACATATTGGAAAGAAATGTACTCTTTGCCTTGTTGGCATTTTCCGCAGCATGGACCGCCTCATAGAGTGCCTGATTCATCTTTTTATCAGAGGTACGGTCAGACATAACCAGGATGTATTTCTTTTTCCCGTTTACCTCACTGCACATTGCAATATTATGAAACCATCGTTGTTCCCCTGTTTTCTGATGAACACATTCAAAATCCCCTTCCTTCTGTTCATCAACCTGGATCTTCTCCAGATAATTTTTCTTAGGATCTTCCGATTTTTGAGGATGCAGTTTCCCCAGAACACAAATATCTTTGCGGATCTGTTCTATGGTAATTCCCAGCAGCTTTTCCACATTCGGACTGACATAATCTGTCTTATATGTTTTCGCATCCAGCATCAGGAAAACATCATCCACATTCATGGAAAGCTTCTGAAACAGCTCTTCCCTGTACAGGATCTCCGTATCTTTTTTCTTGAGCCTTACTCTGCTTTTCCTTAGTATCAGCCAGATAAAAAGACCGGCAACACTCAACGCTACTATACCTACAAGCATCATGGTACTGCGCTGCAGAACATTCATGCTGGCATTAACAATCTCAGCCTTTACAAGTCCCAGAAATACCCAGTCCTGAATTTCTGATTTTTCATAGACCAGATAATAGTTCTTTCCATCCAGGTTTACCAGCATCGCATCGGTATCTCCTGCTTTAAACTTCCCTGAAAGTTCAAGGATCTCTTTTTCCGGGATATTGGAATGCTCTCTGAGAATGCCAAAGAAATTATATGCATTTCCCCATTCCTTAAAAGAATGATCCACGACAACACGGCCATCTGGATGAACAACATAGCTCTTTGCATTTCCATGAAAAGCAGAAATATCCAGTACATTTACAATGTCAGAATTTTCATAGGCAATCGCGATCGCATCGTATCCAAATCCCTGATAGTTTCCATGAGCCCTGGGACTGGCAAAAACAAGCATCTGGGATTTTCCTGGAACTACTGCATTCGTTACGATATCATTCCCGTTTTGGATCTCATCTTCAAAATTTTCCTGTAAATCAAGATATCCCGTTTCTCCGGTCAGCATTTTGTAGTTACCGTCCGTTGACAGAAAATAAAAATTTAAAAATCCGGCGTCTTTTTGTGCGTTCTCTATATAATCACGAATTTTATCTTCATCGGAAGTCTCCTGCAGATACGCCCCCCACATATGAAGATAGGTCAGATTCTTATCTGTCAGTTCCCTTAACATATTATCAGACTGGTGAAAAACCTCCGTCAGGTGGGAAACACTTTCTTCATAAACTGTTTTCGACACAAGCTTGAAATATCGAAAAACAGTCAAAACAATTCCCGCAAAAAGAAGAAGAAAGACCGCTGTCCTGAACCGTTTTTTCATGACACGTTTTTCTCTGTTTGTATTATGGTTTTTAGCTTTCATTCTTCTCACCTCAAAGTCAGGTAGTCTTCAGGCTCTGCAAGGACTGTATTCCCATCAGAAAGATTTTCAATCCAGGTGTCTTTCACAGAGAACTCCCCAACATCAAATGCCATATTTTTGCCTGTCGGATAAGCTTCCATGTGTTGTGGTGTCGCCAGACAGGTTACCATAAAAGTATCCGTATCACGGATTTCTTTTCCATCCTTTGCAACTTTACTCAATGTATAACCATCCTCTGTTTCCCTGATTTCCACAGAAATACCACTGAAGACTGGAAGCGATCCACGGTTAAACGTAAGGAAGCCTCCCGGATAGCCTTCTGTAAAATTTCTGACCGTCTCTTTCAGTTGTGCTCCGTCCATCTTGCAGCTGTAAGCCAAAAGACCATTTGGCATGATCATGTTTCCCGCCATTTTTTCTGTATACCCTGCTTTCAGCACATTTCCAGTAAAGCTGTTTCCTGCTGCGATCAGCACATCCGCCCCATAAATACCACGCAGAGTGTTTGCCATAACGGAATATGCCGCATTCCCTCCACTGCTGTGAAAGCGGTTGGAATAGGATTTCTGTGAATCCAGCACGATATCCTCCGAAGTGGATTTTTCCTCAAGAAGCTGAGAATTAAATGAGCGGTATGCCTGCCCTGCATCGTATTCTCCTGAGATCATCTTCGAAACTACGTCTTTGGAAACAGAGAAAAAGTCATTTGACGCAATTCGGATATACATATGGTTTTCTTCGATCACCGGTTTCACATCTTTTAGATATTCCGTAAGATGAAGATCCACATCCTGGCTGTAGCTTAACAGATCCTGTCCATCATAAATAATCCTGTTCTGTGCATCCTCGGAAAGCATTGTGTCCAGTACCTTCATCGCTTTCTGCCGACGTGTTTCATTCTGCGTCAGATCACGGTTCAGTGCCACCTGGAAATATGGTGTGGTCATCAGCCACTTTTCTCCATTCTCCTGAAAGAACGGCAGAAATGTTGTGTTAATCCCCTGATCCTGAAACATTTTTACACCGGAAGAGCTGCCAAAATACATGGCAAGCCTGCCGCTTTGATACATCTCAACCACAGAATCATAGTTCATATCCAGATCATCCAGACCCAGCCCTGTATCCTTTATGAACTGTTCCAGACGTTCAAAAGCCTCCGGCCAGACTGTACTGTCCAGATCTTCTTTCTCTGTATTATCCGGGTCACTGTAGGCGGTACGCCACTTACGTCCCGCCGCAGAAGACAGCTCTGACGCAGACAGCCCCTGCAGTGTTTCCATACACGTATAATCATAAGAATAGTCTGCACTAAACCCACGGATCCCCACCTTGTCAAATGCCTGGCAGGCAGAAACGAAGCTTTCATAATCGGTTGGAAGAGGGATATCGTACTTCTCAAAAAGGTCTTTGTTGACTACAAAACCATGTGCATCCGCACACACCGGAAGCCAGTTTACGCTTCCATCCTCATTCTTGAAATTGTTGAGATATGTATCATAGACAGCACCTGCCGCATTGGTTGTGGAAAGATCCATCAGACTGTCTTTCAGCGGACTTGCATCATGCAGTGAAAAACGACAGCAGGTTATAATATCCGGCAGTCCACCGTTTTCATTCAAAAATCTGTAGAAATCCAGATCATTATTCCCTACCACAAATTCAATATTAATATCCGGAAGCTGTTCCTGGATATATGGTGCATATTTTTCATACAGATTTGTACTCCATAAATACACCGTGATCGTTTCTTCATCTTCTTTTTCTGCACTCTTTTTGCTACAGCCTGACAGAAGTGACATGACTGCCATCATCACAAAAAGTACAGAAAATAATCGGTTCCATCTTTTCTTTTTCAATATAATTCCCTTTCTGAGATTGTTTTCCACTAATCCACTGATTCATAAATCACCTTTACCAATAATTCCGGATCCACAGGTTTTGCGATATGTTCATCCATTCCTGCTTCTTTTGCTTTCAGCCTGTCCTCCGTGAATGCATTTGCCGTCATTGCAATAATCGGTATTGTCTTTGCATCCTCCCGCTCCAGAGACCGGATCATCTTCGTGGCTTCATAACCATTCATGACCGGCATCATGATATCCATAAGGATGACATCAAATTCATCCGGTTCGCTCTTTCTGAATATCTCAACAGCTTCCCGTCCATTCCATGCTTTTGTCACGTCAGCTCCTTCATTCTGAAGCATAAATTTCGCAATTTCCATATTCAGCTCATTATCTTCTGCCAGAAGAATATGCAGTCCCTTTATAGAAACTTCTGGTTTTTCTTCCGTTTCAGCTCTGCCGCTCCTGCCTGTATCGATCCGGAACGGAACCCGGATCACAAATGTAGTCCCTGTGCCTTCTTCACTTTCAAAGGTAATAGTTCCTCCCATTTTTTCGATCAGCTTCTTTGTGATCGCCATTCCAAGTCCTGTTCCGGCATATTTTGTGCGGCTTCCTGTATGTTCCTGTGCAAATGGTTCAAAAATATGTTTCTGAAAGGTCTCTGTCATTCCGATTCCGGTATCCCGGCAGACAAATTCTATCGTTGTCCATTCCGACTGTTCTGATGGGATTTCACGGCAGCTGATATAGATCTGTCCGTTTGCCCTGTTATATTTCACCGCATTTGACAGGATATTCATCATCACCCGTTTCACATGCCCCGGGCTTCCGATAAGATTCCAGTGTGTGACTTCTTTTTTCTCCCATACAATCTGGATATTCTGTTCGGCAGCCATCTGATCGATCACAACAAATACTTCCCTTGAAATACGGATCAGATTGAATGGAATTTCTTCGAGCAGCACTTCATCCGACTCAAGCTTACTCATGTCCAGCACTTCATTTACCAGTTCCAGCAGCAGATGAGATGCTTCTTTAACCTTTGCCCTGCATTCCGTCTGTTTCTCCATATCATCTGCATAATGGTCTGCCATATTGACCATGCCGCAGATCCCATTGATCGGAGTCCGGATATCATGGCTCATCCGCTGGAGGAACTCGGTTTTTGCCTCGTTGGCAGCTTCTGCCTTTTTTGCGGCTGACAGAAGTTCTGCTTTATATTTTTCATCTTTTTCCTGTTCCAGCTTCTGGTGTGCCAGATTGGTCCTGTATGACCAGAACCAGAACATCGTGAATATCAGAAAATAAAGAAAAATGACACCGGTCACACTTAATGGAAGGTTATGGAATACTTCCGTATCCGGAAGATATGCATAAATATAATAATCCCGCTGCTTCAGCATGATTCCGTAACATCCGTTTCCTTCATTCTTCACATGAAAAATGTGTTGACTGTCTGTATGCTTTTTCATGGCCTGAACAACCTCGTTGTCGGCTGTATCTTCTCCCAGCAGACACTCATCGTTGCTGGCAACAACTTTCCCATTGTCTGCAACAATAATCGTTCCATCACTCTGGACACTGTAACCATTTAAAAGCCCCTGTATCGTCAGGGTATAGTTCCTGGCAAATTCAGGAGATGTGTAATAGTAGATCGCAACAATGCCTGGTGCATCTTTTCTGGCACAGGCCGCAATGTCGATATGTGCCCCGTCTTCCCTTTCAAACCGTTCCGAATACGTTCTTTCTTCATATCCGGTAAAATCCATGATAATGTCTTTTTGCAGATAGTCCGTGATCTCACCTGCCAGAGTCTCATCCTCACTGTATTCGCAGTCCGTCTTTCCTTCCTGATCCAGCACAATGATGCCATCCACCCAGAGAGTCTGCAGATTTTCTTTCAGAAACTCCCGGCTTAGCTGACCGCCGTTTTCTGTCTCCATGTTAATATTCGTGCTCATCTGTCTGGCACTTTCGATCGCACGGAGAAGACTTTTGGATTCCGAAGATTCATTATAGTGAGTGTAGGTTGAGCACTGCACTTTGACATAGTTTACGATCTCCACCATCCTTTTCTCTGCTTCCGCTTTTTCCGCATGGAAAAAATAAAACAACGAGACTGCAGCCACACAGATTCCAAGCAAAATCCCGACTATTTTTATCCCTTTTTCTTTTGTTCTTTCCTTAATATCCAAGATCATCCACCTCCAGGTACTTCTTTGGATCATCCAGATATTTTTCGATGATTTTCAGAGATGTGCCATCCTTGCGCATCTCTTCCAGGGTCTGGTTCATCTGCTCACAGATCCCCCGCTCATCCTCTTTTGCAAAAGCAACTCCTATCCCCACGATCATCAGAGGTTCTTCCAGGATACGGAAGTTTGTATCATAATCTTTCATATACTGGACGATGGATTCCTCATGTGCGGCAACTGCATCCACATATCCTTTTCCCAGAAACGTATAGATCAGTTCCCTGTGCCCGAGGCTGATCAGATTTCCCAGTTTTGGGATCCTCTCATCCGTCCGGTTCAGGAAGATGCCTTCCGGTTTGGTTGTAGACTGAACCGCCAGGTTCTTTCCCTCCAGGTCACTCAGTTTATAGATATCACTGTTCTCATTTACAGCAACCACCTGGCGGCTTGCTATGTACGGTCCTGCCCATCGGTAATCGTCAAGGCGTCCTTCCATGGAAAAACAGCCCATGATACAATCGATCTCCCCGCTCTCCACCAGCTCCTTTTTCTTCTCCCAGTTGATCTGGACAACGTCCACCTGATACCCCATTCTTTTAAAAGCTTCCGTAGCCAGTTCTACATCAATCCCTGTCGGGATTCCGTCTTCATTCAGATAATTGTATGGCGGATAATTGTCACTGCCCAGGGTGATGACCGGTTTTTCTGTTTCTTTTTTACTGATATCCTCATTTTTGCATCCTGCCAGGGTGGCTGCTAAAATTCCCACAAGCAGAATAGCTGCAATCACTCTTTTTCCTTTCATATTTCTTCTATACCTGCTCTGTTGTATTTTCAGATTTAAAAATCTTTTATATTTTACACTAGTATCTCCTGTTCATGCAAGAAAAACGTTATCTCCTCCCATGGAAAAAATCTGTTTTTGCTATAAGAAATCCATTTCTTTCTCTGTCTGTGGAAGAAACGGCCGGACCATGTTACAATGAATGATATGAGCAAGCTCATGTGGATTTAGACCTTTTGACCCTGGCATCATGATTTTCATTCGAAAAGGAGGAATTTATGATTTCAAACTATGAAAAGCAGGTGGATATCGGCAAAGCTCATTTCCTGAAATATGATCAGGAAGCCATCTCTGCCAAATTTCACCTGGATCTTGATAAAGATTATATTTATCTTACTTATCTGAATACGCCCTGCAAGATTGATCGCCCAAGCGGAACTGTTTTCGAAAAAACATCGGATGGTTTTGCAGAATGTCGCTCTTATGAAACAGTCATGACCATCTACGATATGCTCTGTCACGGTCAAGAAACGGAACTGCCCCCTCTTGGCGGCAAATGGACTCCAATCGCAAATTTTGCTGCTGCCGGTGCAAGCCCAAGTGCCGAAATTTTTTCACAGAAATATGCAGATTTCTTTTCCGGCAAAGTGGATGCCGTCAAAAAGGCATGTGTTTCCATCGGCGGGATTTTAAAGCCAGCTCTTGCCGGTGCTGATATCACTGCAGAAATCCCGGCATTTTCTTTCTTCCCGGTTCTGCTTCAGTTCTGGGAAAGCGACGAGGAATTCCCGCCGCAGATTAAAATCCTGTGGGATGATCAGACGATGCGTTATCTGAATTTTGAGACTACCTACTATCTGCAGGGCGATCTGCTGAAGCGTTTACAGGAAATTCTGTAGAATAGAAAAAGCGAATATTCGCAATCCACTTTGCTGCTTGATTTGGTTAAAAAAACAGTATGCCGGGATGATCTCCCTGCATACTGTTTTCTTTTCCATTGTACTTGCCATCTCCCACCTTAGAGGTCGGAGTCTTCTTGCTGGAAGAGGATAAAAGAGACTCCATCCTGATGTTTTAATATTCACCCTTTTTATTTTCTGATGATTCTTCAAATTTCATCATACGGTATCCGACGCCGACATGCGTCTGGATATACTGAAGAGACTGTGGGTTTTTTTCCAGTTTCCGCCTCAGTGTCGCCATAAATACCCGAAGCGAAGCAATGTCCTTTTCCCAGTTACTGCCCCATATATTTTCCATGATAAAGGTATGGGTCAGGACTCTTCCTGCGTTCTGTGCCAGCAGACACAGCAATTTATACTCGATCGGTGTCAGATGAAGCTCTTCTTCCCCAAGATACACACAGCCCGCCGCATAATCAATGCGAAGATCTCCGTTTACAAAAACTGCACTCTGATTCAGTGCGTCACTTTTCATCATCTGCAGTCTGCGTCTGGTCACACGAAGCCTTGCAAGCAATTCTTCTACTGAAAATGGTTTCGTCAGATAATCATCTGCTCCCGCATCGAGTGCTTCGATCTTGTCAACATCTTCGCTTCTGGCACTGATCACGATGATCGGCATCTGCGACCATGTCCGCACTCTTTTTATCACTTCAATTCCGTCTATGTCCGGAAGTCCAAGATCCAGCAGCATGATCTCCGGGTTGTGGCTCGCTGCTTCCAGGATCGCCACTTCTCCATTCTCCGCCGTCAGAAAATGATAATCATGTGCTTTCAAAGTTGTTGTGATCAGATTTTTCACCGAATTATCATCTTCCACAACCAGTATCCGTGGTTTGTTCATACAAATATACCTCCCCTGCCGGTAATGTAAACTGAAAAACTGCTCCATGTGGATGTGCATCTGAAACTTTGATTTCTCCTCCATGGACATTTACGATGGATTTGCAGAGTGCAAGTCCAAGTCCAAGACTTCTCCTGCTGTCTGCAATCTTATTCGTCCCGGTATAAAAAGTTTCAAAAATATGTTCTTTCATTTCATCGGAAATTCCAGGTCCGTCATCTGCAACTGAGATTATGGCATTTTTCCCTTCTCTTCCTGTCCTGATATCAATATGGGATCCCTTCTGCGTATATTTGATCGCATTATCCACCAGATTGATGACCATCTGCACGATCAGCCTGGAATCCATTCTGGCCAGAAGCAATTCGTCCTCATGCTCAACCGTGATCGTGTGTTCATCTTTTTTCCGGTCTACATGGCGAAGTGCCTCCTGGATCACATCATCCACCAGTTCTACTGATATGTTCAGATTCATCCGACCTTCCTCCAGTCTGGTCACGGACAGCATATTTTCAATCAGATTGATCAGCCACATAGAGTCATCATAAATATCCAGATACAGCTGCTTTTTCGTCTCTTTGTCAAAATAATCTGCATTGGAAAGCAGATTGCTCGCATTTCCGGAAATCGAGGTCAGCGGTGTCCGCAGATCATGTGAAATCGCCCGCAGAAGGTTTGAGCGAAGCTGTTCATTTTTTGCCAGAATTGCCGCTTTTTCTTTTTCAATGGTAATCTGTTCATTCTCCAGTGCCAGTGCACACTCGCCGATAATCGCCTGAAGGATACTTTTTTCAAAACTTTCCAGCTGCTTCTTTTCTATGCTGATCCCCAGTACTCCATAAACTGTTTCATTTACACCGACCGTCAGATAAAGGCATTCTGCACCCGGGAAATTCCCTGTGCCTGCACCTGCACGTTTCCGGTGTTTTAAAACCCATTCTGCCACATACTTTTCTTTTTTCAGCTTCTGCTGTTCTGACCACTCCCTGTCTTCCATCATAAACACTTTGCTTTTTTCCAGTTCATGATCTTTTACACTGTAAAAAATCACATTTCTTCCAAGGAGTTTCCGAAGCTGCTGTCCCGTTTTACTGATGATTTCTTCCCTTCCTCTGGCACACTGCAGAATCTGGTTTGTATCAAACAAAATCTTTGTGCGGAAAGCCACCATTTCTGACTGTTTTGCCTGATTTTTTAACTTCAGTGCCAGCGTTCCGGTCAAAAATGCAATACCGAACATGATCAGAAAGGTAACCGGATATCCCTCTCCGTAAGCATGAAATGTATACCGCGGTGTCGTAAACAGAAAATTAAAAATAAGTACACTCAGCACGGCGGCGATCATACTGTAGGTCCTGTGATTTGTAAGCACTGCGATCAGCTGTACTGCAAACACAAACACTGTCATGATATTGGCATTTGCAAAACCCAGACTGTTGAAAAAATATCCCATCACACTGGCTGCCAGTAAGATCAGAATACTGGTATACAGATCACGGAAGTTCTGTATTTTCTTTTCTCTCTGAAATGCAGCGAGCAGTTTTTCCAGGCGGCCGTTCCGTTCTGCGGAAACAGAAGAGGAAAGGCAGTCATCCATCACCTGTTCTGCACTTTCCTCTTTTTCTTCCGGTACCGCATCCTCCTCCAGCCAGAGATTCTGTCTGTTTGCATCACAAAATGCATCAAATTTTTTCAGCATTTCATACATAAATATAAAAATGCCTCCCACTGCCGGCAATAAAAGAAATTCTTTCATATTACCATCTTCTTTCGTTTCAGATATGGAACTGTTTCTGGATGTTTTTAATATTTCCCAGTACCAGCATGGTCTGGTCATCTCCAAGCAGAGTTTCCGACGCAATATTCATATCCAGCACGCCGTTGCACCGCAGTGCCATGATATTTACATTATATTTCTTTCGGATGTCCAGTTCTCCAACCGTTTTTCCGATCCAGGCATCCGGAATGGAAATTTCAAAAATGCCATGTTCTTCATCTAGCTCCACATAATCAAAAATGTGATCTGCACTGTAACGGATCGCCGTCCAGGATGCCAGCTGTTTCTCCGGATATACAACCTCATCTGCTCCGTTTCTTAAAAGGAACTTCGCATGTACATCTCTTGCTGCTCTGGAGACTACCATCTTTGCTCCCAGCTCTTTTAACAGAGACGTTGTTTCCAGAGAACTCTGGAAATTATCTCCGATCGCCACAATGCAGACATCGAAATTGCACACGCCGAGTGAACGGATAAAATCCTCATTGGTCGCATCCCCGATCTGTGCGTTACGCACATACGGCAGAACTGCCTCTACTCTGCTCTCATTGTTGTCTACTGCCATAACCTGATGATTCAGTTCATCCAGTTTTATCGCAATATGCCTTCCAAATCTTCCAAGCCCGATCAGTAAGATTGATTTCATGTCTTCTTTTCCTCCATCTATAGCTTTTTTCATTTTTCATCTTGATCGCATCATAAATATCCTGCTTTTTCCTGCAAATCAAGCACACTCTGTATCTGGTGGATACTCCTATCCTACGTTAATCTTTTCCTGCGGATATTTATACTCCGTCCGCTTCCCGGAAACGGTCGCAAAGATCAGCGTCAGTCCCCCGACTCTTCCAAAGAACATCAGACAGATCAGTACCAGTCTCGAAGCCAGACAAAGTGTCGGCGTCAGTCCAAGAGAAAGTCCTACCGTTCCGATTGCCGATCCGGTCTCAAAAAATGCCGTCACAAGCGGTACTTTTTCCAGATAGCTGATGAACATCGCACTTCCTGTAAACAGCATCATATATAAAACAAAAATTGTAGCGGCATTTCGCTGCGTCTCTTCTGCAATTCTTCTGTTATAAAGATGTGCCTGCTCATTCTTTCGAAATACGGAAATCGCCATGGCAAACAGAACCGCTGCGGTTGTTGTTTTCATCCCGCCTGCTGTAGATCCCGGAGATCCTCCAATCACCATCAGAAGCACCATTCCCATCTTTCCGGAATCTGTCATTTTATCGAGATCAGCAGTATTAAATCCAGCTGTTCTTGTTGTCACAGACTGGAAAAAAGAACTCCAGATCCGTTCTCCCAGCGGCATATGCTGAAATTCCAAAAAAAAGAACATGATCGCCGGAACCAGGATCAGAAAGGCACTGACTGCAAGAACTACTTTGCTCTGCAGCCGGTATTTTTTAATATGCCATTTATTCTCCTTGATATCCAGCCAGGTAAAAAATCCAATACCGCCAACCACGATCAGTGTCATGATCACAAGATTCACAACCGGGTTTGCCGCAAAAGAAGTCAGGGATGAAAATTTTCCTGTTACTCCCATCAGATCAAATCCGGCATTGCAGAATGCAGATATCGCATGAAATACAGCGTACCAGATTCCTTTGCCAAGTCCAAATTCTCTGTAAAAAACCGGAAACAGAAGAACTGCCCCGATCAGTTCGATCAAAAACGAGGTTTTTAAGATAAAAGTAGTCATCCTCACAATCCCGCCCATTTTCGGAGCTGCGATTGCTTCCTGCATGGTACTTCTCTGCATCAGTCCGATCTTCCTGCCGGCGATCGTTGCGATCGATACTGCCACAGTCACAACGCCGAGACCGCCAATCTGGATCAGCAGCAAAATAATAACCTGACCAAATTCAGACCAGTAAGTTGCTGTATCCTGCACAACCAGCCCTGTTACACAGACTGCTGATGTTGCAGTAAATAACGTATCAGAAAAGGAACTCCATCTTCCGCTTCTGGATGCCCACGGAAGCATCAGCAGCAAACTCCCTGCCAGGATCACTCCCATAAATCCTAGTATAATGATCTGAAACGATGTCATATGCCGGTGTCCGGCTTTTTTCTTTATCTTCATGATTCTTTTTGTCTCCCAGTTCTGTTTCATGACTATCATAACACCATGTACCTAAAAATAGTATTAACAATTTTTTATCCACATTAAAATTATATAAAGATACCTGCAAAAATGTATCACACTTTCGCAGGTATACTCACTCTTTAGAATTTTCCGCTGTGACCTCCGTGTACTTCACCGGATGAGCTGACATGCGTGCTGCTTCCGCCGCCTCCACTGTGTGAATCATTATCATTTTTTGGAACCGGACGGCTTGTAACCACTTTATTAATAAAGCGATCCTGTTTCACGGTAAGATTCAGACTACCTTTTTTCATATATTCTTCTGCTGTGGTCCGCTTCACAACGGAAGTCAGTTTGGAACGTTTGATCGATGCCGTGATCAGTGCAATCACAAATCCGATTGCCAGGCACACAACCAGCCAGAATGCATAGGCAAATGGCTCTTGCGGCATATTATTTACATCATATGGCTCGCCTGTCTCTGCCTGTGTCAGGAAACGGTCGCACTGTTCTGCAAAACAATTAAATGCTTCTGCGTACTCACCATCACCAAGGTAGGATACCAACTTTTCTTCTATATAACTAAGTCCGGCATCCGTAAATGCCGTGATCGCATAACCATGTGTGCTTGTTGCCCAGTTGCGGTCGCCCATATCCACCAGGAAAAGTATCCCCGCTTTGTCTTCGCCAAGTCCATAGCCATCGTAATCAAATGCATCATCGGCGTATTCGGTTGCCGTTTTTCCCTCCAGGGAATTAACGGTCATTACCACTGCATCACAATGATGCAATTCACTGACTTCATCAAGTTTTGCCTGGATCTGCTGCTGTTCTTCTGCCGTGAGCAGCTCTGCCTGGTCAACAAGTCTTGCCGGATGATTCGATGCTGCCTGAATATTCAGAAATGGTACGAATAAAAATAATACCATACTAAGCAGCAGAGACATGATTTTCATTTTTGTTTTCTTCATCTCGCCACCTCCTTACAGCAACACCATGAAAACCCAGAGCAGTGCATAAAGGACAAGTCCGATCCCTGCTCCCCACATGGCAATAAATCTCCAGAATGCTCCATTGTCTGCCGGAAGATCACCGACAATCTTTCCGGTCTGACCGTTCATGGCAAAAATATATTTTTTACCTTTCCAGGTCGTATTTAAGATCCATACCGGATAGAGAGCATACTTTGCCTGGTCTTTGATCTCCATATTTGCTTTTTCCTGATCGATCACATGATAACCTTTAACGGTATTTCGGAATTCACGCTCTGTGCTTCTCCGGATACGTTTTTTCGCACGCCTGATGCACTCCTCTTTCGGCACATCGTAGCGGTCTGCCAGATAGCCTGCCATATACGCCATGCGAAACGGCACTGCTTCCTTAAAATCATATGGTTCCACCGATTCCATCAGCGTATCATCCATCTTTTTTGATCCGTCTGCCGGAACTTTTTCAAACTCTACCGTTCCTGCTCTTTTTACTTCAAAATTCTCATGCTCTGTGTACTCAATATCATTTGACACCCATACACGCGTCTTTTCCGCATGATAGGAGAAATCTGCCTTTGCTTTCAGATCAAATATCCAAAACGGAACATAAACACCTTTGATCTCGTCGATATGGTTCTGCTGTTTGAAAACACCCGGCAAAAACTTTTTGCCTTCGAGATGTTTCCGGTATGCTTCTTTTGCCTGTTTTTTGTCTTTTTTAAATGGAATGATATAATCCGGTCTTAAGGCACCGTCAAACTGCCCTTTCATAACAACTTTGTTGCCGCAGTACGGACAGCTCGTGGCACCGGTCGTTTTATCTGCCAGGATTTCACCACCGCAGGATTCGCACACGTAGAGCATCATTGCTCCTTCTTCTGCTGCTTCCTGTGTTTCTCCCTGTTCTGCCCCTTCTTTGGAAGCTGTTTTCTCCGACTGCGTTTCTTCAAAGTCGGACAGATCTGCAACCGTATCACAGTAAGGGCATTTCATTTTCTGAGTTTTGCTGTCAAATTCCATTGCTCCGCCACAAGCAGGGCATTTGTATTCTCTGATATCTGCCATAGATTCATCCCCTTACTGTACAATATCACCATCGTTGAACGGATCTCCGCATTCCGGACAGAAACGCGGCGGATTTGTCGGATCTTCCGGCTCCCATCCACATTTATCACAGCGGTATTTTTTTGCTGCTGCCGGTCTCGGACTGCCGCATTCACTGCAGAATTTACCTTTGTTCAGTGCCCCGCAGCTGCATCTCCAGCCCTCTTCCGGCTTTGCTGTTCCGCATTCCATGCAGAATTTGCCGGTATTTACAGCTCCGCAGCTGCACTGCCAGCTTCCTGCCTGTGCGGACGGACGCATCGGCTGTGCCTGTTTTTCTTCCGGTATATACTGCTGCTGTCTTTGTGCCTGCTGTCTCTGATTTCCCATCTGGAGAAGATCCTGGATATTGGCACTTCCGGCTCCTCCTGCCATATTCAGTCCCATAAAGCCCATCATCGCACCGTTTGGATTGGATGCGGCTGCTTTCATGGCTTCTGCCTGTGCACTGCCAAGCGTTGCCGCCATCATCGTCGGATCTCTCAGAACAGCAGCATCCTGGATTTCCTGGATCTTCTTGAGGTCTTCCTCTTTGAGCGTGATCGGGTTCATCGCTACGGATACCACGGAAATACCGCGTTTTTCCGCCCACTTTTTGGTGAGTGCTTCGTTCATCGCCTCTTCGAGATCTCCCGCATGTGCCGGGATATCACTTGGCAGAAGCTCCAGTTTTGACAGCTGTGCAAATGCCGGCTGCAGTGCGGAGATAAACTCTGTCTTTAACTGTCCGTCGATCTCTTCTCTGTCGTAAGTCATCTCTACGTTTCCGCAGACATTCTTATAGAAAAGGATCGGGTCGGTGATACGGTAAGAATAGATACCGTTGCATCTTACCTGTACGTCACGGCTCAGTCCGGTATTGTGATCCACTACATGGAACAAAAACGGATTTGCCGTGCCAAATTTGTTATCCATGATCTCTTTTGTATTGATATAATACACTCTCTGGTCTTTTCCGGTATCTCCGCCGTAGGTAAAACGCTTTCCGAAGGTAGCAAAGGTCTTTTTCAGACCTTCGCCCAGTTTTCCGGTAAAAATGCTTGGTTCTGTAGAACTGTCGTAAGTAAACTGTCCCGGCTCCGCACATACTTCCACAATCTTGCCCTGCTCAACGATCAACATACACTGACCGTCGGCAACTGCAATACCGGAACCGTTTGAGATGATATTCTCACTGCCCTTGGTGTTTGAGGACCGCTTTCCCACCTGCTTCTGTCCTTTCACAACCAGGGTATCTGCATCCATCGCCTCACAATAGAAAAATTCCCTCCACTGATCTGCCATTGTTCCGCCGACTGCTCCGACGGCTGCTCTGATAAGTCCCATAATATTTTACCCCTTTCTTTCCTTTTGTTTCTGTTACTTTCCCTTTACTATTTTATCTTTACCTTTTTGGAAAGTTTCGCTTTGTTCAAAAGTTTTGCATACTTTTTCTTCTGTGCTTTCGGCACTTTGACCGTTGCTTTTTTATTTATATTTTTAAACGCATTCTTTCCAATGGTATTAATCTTTTTACTCTTAATAATAACTTTTTTCAGCTTTCTGCAATTTGCAAAGGCATTCTTTCCAATCTTTCTGACATTTTTTCCAATTGTCAGACTTTCTATCTTCTTGTTGCCCTTTAATGCATTTGCTGCCACACTGGTTACTTTCCATGTTTTTCCGGATGCCTTGATCTTATCAAAGATCTTCACACTCTTCTTTGCTTTGCCTTTTGCAGTGATAGATTTTACCTCTACCGTGTCTTTTCCGGTTACTTTATAAGTAAACACTCCATACTGACCTTCTGCTTTGATCACCTGACCAACTTTCACCGTACCATCGTTTGGAGTTTCCGGTGTCTGTGGATTTGTAGATGGTGTTTCCTTTTCCGTAGACGGTGTTTCCTTTTCCGTAGATGGTGTTTCTTTCTTAAGTGCAGAGGCTGCATTGCGAAGAGCTGTTAAAATCTGCTGCATCTCTTCTTCGGTTGCTGTTTTTTGCTCTACGGCTTCTTTCGCTGCATTCAGTGCTTTTTCATAAACTTTCCAGGTTTCTTCTGTATAGTCACTTTCTTTCCTGCCTTCTGCTGCTGCGATTTCATTTTTCACTTCATTCACCAGTTCTTCCGGTGCCGGAACTGGTACATTTGGAATCTCCACAGTCACTTCACAGGCTGCTGTTTTCTCTCCATCTTCGGTCGTTACGGTGATGGTTGCTTTTCCATTTGCTACTGCGGTCACTTTTCCGTTTCCGTCTACAGTTACTACTTTTTCATTACTCGTTTCAAATATCACATTTTTATTTGTTGCATTTTCCGGTGCTACTGTTGCAGTAAGATCTACTGTCTGACCTTTTTCTGTCAGTTTCGCTGTGCTCTTATCCAGTGTAACTCCGGTTACGGCTATCGTTTCCGGAGTAGTGTCATCTGCCAGCTCTGTGATGAATTTTGCGTCTGCAAAATCTGCGTGATCATTGCTGTCGCTGCCATTCTGATCCACGTTCAATCTGAGGATTTTGACACCTTCCACAGAAATATCCAATTTTGCCATCTCAGATGCTCTCGTAACAGCTTCACCTGTGTAAACCTGTTTATTATCCGTATAAACATTGAATTTTACATTTCCATCCTGGTTTGCTTCACGGTCAACGCCCATATAAGATGTAAATTTCTTAAAGCCCATACCTTCGATATTGTAATAGAGATTTGCGGTCGCATGAATACCCATACCTTTCTCAAAGGTTTTTTCCTGGCTTCCGTCATAAAGTGTCAGTGTCTTTCCGTCTACAGATTTGTCTTTCATGATGGAACCCCATCCAGTTGCAGAATTGCTCTCGTAACTTAAATCAGAAAGGTAAACTTCGCTCTTGCCTTCGACTCTCCAGATATAGGTTTCGGTTCTGCTCTTGTCTGCGGATTCCACTGTAACCAGTAACTGGTTGTTTCCTTTTTTCATCGTTACAGAAGTCTCTACGCTTCCCGTTCCGGTTGCGGCAGTTACATTGTTGCATTTTACAGTAATTTTTGCATTTGCTTCCTGTGCGGTAAACGTTACCCTGGAAGTTCTTGTCATGGTTGATGCCGTATACTCTTTGAGATTGGCATTAAAGTTTCCATTGCTCTGGATGGTACTGCCAAACTGTACTTTTTCCAGTTTGGCATTGCTGTCAGATGGTACACGCAGACTCAGGCTATAGTGCTCTGTTACGCCGCCGTCTGGTGTGATTGCAATACCAACGGTCATGTTATCGCCTGAAACAGGAATGCTCTCTTGCGGGTTATATGTTTTTCCATTTACATTCAAAACTGCTTTTGCACCTTCGCCAAGATCTTTCAGAGCAATTTTGACTTCGGTCTGTCCCTTTGTCAGAGATGCACTGTAGGATTTTTCAGAAGCATCAAAACCTGCCACTTCTTTGTTATCTACGCTGATGCCGCCGATGGACGCATCCTGTGCTCCGGTACGTGTAACCAGGAAACGATAAATTTCCTGTGTTGTTCCGTCTTCTGCGATTACTCTTGCTGTAATGATATTTAAGCCTGCCACAAGTGCAACTTCCTGCTCTGTAATCTGGTTTTTGCCGTTTTCTGCGGATACGATCTCATTGACATTTTTCAGTCCGACACCATTACCGACACCGTTTCGGCAGATTTCGATTTTTGCATTTTCATCTTTTGCTTTCAGAGAAATCTTTACACTCTTTACATTCTTATCGGCAGTTGTCACATAGCTCTTTGTCTCAGATGAGAATGTCGGGAAGGATACACCGGATACAGATGCACTCTCCAGAATCGCATTTCCTGATTTTACTTTTGCAAGATTTTCAATATTTCCGCTCTCTCCTCCGGTTGCTGCATCTTCGGTCAGTGCTACTGCTTTGCCATTGACCTCCAGGTCTGAGAAGGTAAATGCGGTTCCTTTTGTGCTGTTTCCGGTACCGGCAACCAGTGCCACGCCAAAGGAATTGCCGATTTTATCGTTTGTGATGCTGTTTCCTACTTTTGTCCAATTTTCTTTATCAACACTGCAATATCCGGTAAAGGTATTTCCGGATTTCTCCAGTTTCAGCCAGATTTCCTCTGCATTCGGATTTTCTGTGTTCTGGTCTTCATTTGCACTTCCGTTTGCTTCGGTCACGACATGGACCTTCGGACTGTTCGTGCCATGTTTTCTCTCGACTGCCACATAGTTGTCATCATCTTTGTAGATAAACAGACCTGCTTCGTCCCAGTTGTTGACGGTCTTGCCGCTCATTTTGACGATGGCTGTGAAGGTTCCGTCACCGCGGTTTACATTTTCACCGCTTACGATCACGTTATTGGCTGTCTGGGTTGCCCAGAGTCCCTGTCCCATTGCTTTGATGGTCACGCTGTCACCGCTGACACTGTAGCCGCCGTCGCTTGGATTTTTCACGGTCAGATCTTTTGCAAGCACTTTCACTGCTGTCACGGTTCCGGTGCTCTGATCTGTCACCGTAAAGGTCACAGGATCTGCCTGGAATTTACGTCCGCCGACCAGCTCATAAGCTGTCACGGTTGCTGTTCCCTTTTTCAGACCTGTCACATGACCGGTGCCATCCACACGTACAACTTCCGGATCGCTGCTGACATAGATCATTTCGCTTGCCGGCTGTGTGCCACTGCCGATGCTTACGCCTTCGTTTTCACCGATCTTCACTTCACTGTTCTGCATATTCGTGATATCGACTCTGCGTGTCACACCTTTATCAGAAATATTATCAGAAATATTTACGTTGCGGCATCCGTTGAAAGTAAATGCATTGATATTTGCACCTTCCACAGCTGAAACATTCATAGCAACGCTCTCGCCGATCGCCAGTGTGGTTTTTGCAGGGTTTGCCTTTTCATTTACAGAGAAACGCAAAACTTTGTTTCCGGTAAAGGTCAGTCCGTTTACGCTCTTTGCATTAATAATATTGCGGGTTCCGTTTGTAAAATAGAATGTATTGTCTTTGATCCTTACATTTTTATGTACCGGTGAAGCTGCCCCGTTGTTGGTCGGATCAAACTGGATAAATGCACTGTAAGAATTCTGGTTGACACCACAGCGTCTGAATACATTGCCTTCGATTAGAACATCTTCATCATGTCCTGACTCGTACCAGCTGTTTACGTCATCGGAAATGTAAACGGCTGCACCGGCTACGTTGTCAAATTCGTTGTTGCGGATCACGACCGGTTTTCTGGTTGTCACCAGAATACCACGTACCGGCATCTCACGGAATACGTTGTTCTCAATCTCAACACTCGGTGTATAAGTAACATTTTCCAGAGCTGCTGCATTTGCAGACACGGAAGACGGCATATTTGTATCCAGTGTTACAATGATTGTATCCAGATCCGTTTTGGAAGCATCGGCTTTGTCACCATTTCCGGCAACCATGGTTCCGCCATGTCCGTCCGGACCTACCACTCCGGTTACTTTTGCTTTTGCCCCGTCGATTGGAAGCAGTGTTCCCTTAGAAACAAACTCTACTTCATCTCCCACATAATAGTTCGGAAAACCGGAAGTTTCGTGATGCTGATAGTGAACTTTGAACTTATTATCAGAGATTCGTTCTGTTACCTGTAAGAATGTTCCATGGATGTTGATCGGGTCATCCTGCGGATCTTCAAATGTGCTGTTCACAATGCGGATTGTTCCGCCGCAGCCGGACATCTGCACAAAGTCAGCAGAACCAACGCCGGTTCTTCCGCTTCCTTCATAGTTGCGGAAATTTACATCATCCAGTGTAATGTTTTTGGAAAGCTGTCCTACCACACCAAATGCATGCAGAAAATGCAGTTCGACATGCTGCATCGTCACACCATCACTCTCCCAGAAAAAGGCTGCGGAATGATCACGTGTAGTCCTTCTCATCTGCTGACCATATCCTGCCTTGAAGGATGGTGCAGAATTGTAAGTCACCTTCAGACGATGTCCGTCCAGTTTTTCCATGCTCTGTACATTGTTGAAAAATTTATCGCCGGAAGTAGTCAGGGTAGCGGTTGTCATATCAAATCCCTGTACATGTCCGACATTGTTCGTATAGCTCCAGTATGCCTGTCCGGTGTATGGGCTGACATCGCTGCTCCAGGTAACGGTTGTTCCGCTTACGGAATAATTATAACATTCCGGAACATATAAAATCGCTGTATTGCCTTCTACTTTTTCTGCTGTTACACTGACTACCGACGGTACCTGGAAATCGGTGTCAAAATTCTGGATTCTGATGTTTTTACATCCGATCGTGGAAAACATCATCATCTTGCCATGGAAGATCAGACTGGACTGATTTCCTTCCAGTGTCACATTTTCCATATTTTCCAGCAGAATACCGATATTTTTCATTTTGTACGTGCCACGGTCACCGTTATTACGGCTTAAAGTATTTGAAATATACAGTTCCCGTTTCTGTGCATGATCCGGGTAAATCTGATATTCCCCTTTCGGGAAATCCAACACAACCGGTCCGTTCACTTCTTTTGCTGCCTCGATAGCTGCCTGTATGCCCTCGGCACTGTCTTTTACTCCGGTCGGGTCAGCCCCATACTGTGTGACATCAATAACTGTTACCTTATCAGAAGCTGAGGCTGCATTTGACACCCCCCCACTACTGGGAAACACCAGTGACAGCAGCATACAGATCACCAGCATGACTGAAAATGTTTTTCTTGTTTTCATGTTATTCTCCTTTTCTTTGCTCACCTCTTATTTGCAGTATTTCAAAAAATATCAGGCAGAATGACTGAAATAGGAAGCACAAAATCATTCATATGACATCTTTATTTTAATACCTACTAAAAAAATACTATATTTTCGTCATTTTGTCCAGTTAATCTCAACATCATTTCCTGATAAATCCACAAAATATCTAAATTTAACAGCCCGGATACAGATTTATTATCTTTTTCCTATTGACATAAAAATGCAGCATACTCTTCTTCCTTTTTGTATGCTGCACTTTCTATTTTTTTTATACAATTACAAGGTTTCCTTATGTCTTTACAATCTCTCCGTTATCCGCTCTGATATTAGCATATCGTAAAACTTACGGTCGCTTTTATACTTTTTATTTTCATATTTATCCTGCATAACTGTTTCTGATACCGCATGCCTGCTCAAACTCACGCAGTTTGCGTCTGGCTTCCGGAGTAATGTTCCGCGGCACCTGTACCTGGACGGTCACATAATGATCGCCGTGTACCTGCGGGTTCTTCATGGAAACAATACCTTTGCCTCGCAGACGAATCTTGCTTCCGGACTGTGTGCCTTCCCTTACTTTGCAGATCACATCGCCGTAGAGCGTATGGACTTTCGCTTCGCCGCCAAGGACTGCCGTGGAAAACGGAACATTGACGGTCGTGTAAACATCCATGCCTTTTCGTTCAAAGCCCGGTTTCTCTGCGATTTTAACTTTCAGAAGCAGATCTCCTGCCTGACCGTTTCTGCCCATCTGACCTTTGCCTCTTAAACGGATGCTCTGACCGTCATCAATACCTGCCGGGATATGCACCTGAAGCGACTGTGTCCTGCCCGGTGCAGAAGGATCCGACAGATTGATCACCTTGTCACCGCCAAGTGCTGCTTCATCGAAGCTGACGGTGATATCGGCGTGAAGGTCACTGCCCCTGCCGCCAAAGCTACTGCCTGTACCGGAAAATCCATCGCCGAAACCACTGTTTCCGCCTGAGAATCCGTCTCCAAATCCGCCGCCGAAATGATAAGATCTGCTTCCGCCGCCTGCTCCGGCACTGCGGCCGGAGAATCCGCCGCCAAAGATATTTTTCAGGATATCATCCATGTCACCGCCATCAAAATGGAACTCCTGGTATCCGCCATTTGCTCCGCCAAACGGTCCCTGACCGCCCTGGTAATCGGCACTGCCGAACTGGTCATACATTTTCTTTTTCTCCGGATCACTGAGCACCGAGTAGGCTTCTGTGATCTGTTTGAACTTCTCGGCTGCCTGTGCATTTCCGGCATTGGTATCCGGATGATATTTCTTTGCCAGTTTACGGTATGCTTTTTTGATTGTATTTTCATCTGCGTTTTTATCTATTCCAAGGATTTTATAATAATCTTTTCTTTCTTCCATTTCTGATTCCTCCTCTGATCATGTCAAATCTTATATCCATAACGTTTCTTTTGAAATGCCATGTCTGTCATCTCAGGGTCTTCATTCACCAGAATATTCTATCTGATCTGATTTTACAGAAATATCCGAAAGCTTTTTTATTCAATATGATATGATGATGCCAGGGTCAAAAGGTCTAAATCCACATGAGCTTGCTCATAGATGGATGAAAGACCTTGGGACCCGCCCCGATATGAGCATAAAAGTGGGATGATAATCCCACGATATGCGAATACTGGGGAGGATTGTGGGAGTGCAACGCACGGAACAATCCGTAGGCATCATAGTTAGGGACTTTTGACACCCACATCATATGATCGGATATTTTTGTTCTATCAGAACTATAACACCCGATTCTCAATCTGTCAATACTTATGCACAAAAAACATGGCCGATCAGCCTGGAATCTTCTTTCTCCAGCAGAATTTTCCTTACTTTTTCAAAAACTGCCTCTGCCAGTGCTGCATGTCCTTCTCTTGTCATATGCTCCTGATCCTTTTCCCCCGGCAGTGCCACATCCGATGCCGCCAAAAATGCAATCCCTCTTCTTTTTGCGATCTGTTCATAGACTCTTTTCAGACCTTTTGACACTTCTACGGAACGGCGGTCAAATTCCCGGTCGTATTTCTCCACGTCTGCTCCAAGATGGATCGGTGAGATCAAAAGCACCGGAAGATCCTCTCTTTCCCTCCGGATCTGATCCAGAAGACGCTCAATGCCCACGCCGATCTTCTCCGGTGTCGTCTCATAAGCCGTTTTGCAGTCGTTTGTCCCGAGCATAAGAACCACCAGTTCCAGTGGGCGGTGCGTCTCCAGGATGGCCGGCAGCATATCGATCCCACTTCTTCCGGGACGGTAAGCATCTGCAAACATAGTCGTTCTGCCGCACAGTCCCTCCTCGGCAACCCGATAGCCGTAAAACTGCAATTTCTCATCTAAAATGCTCGTCCATCGCGTTCCCCAGCTGTAACGGTTCGCTGTTCCCGGGATCAATCCGTATGTGTTTGAATCACCAAAGCATAAAATCTGTCTCATATCCATATCCTTCTTTCTGTTTTGCTGTTTTGCTTTTCTGCTTTGCTGCTTTGCTTTTTTTCGTTTGTTTATTTCTTTTTGACCTATTTCTTATTTTCGCTTTTTGCTTCGTTTTATATTCCTAGTAATTTGATATGTTTACTATATATTATTCTTTTCCATTTGTCAAGTACAGGCTTGCACAGAATTAAAAAACATGCTATGGTCAGAGTACTTGATGCCAGGGGCAGCGAAAGTTACTCTGTAACAAAGCAATTCGCAGGCATCCTTTAACTATCGATAAATTCGCAGGCATCCTCTGACTGCTAATATTTGACTGTTATTATCATATAGAAGGGATTCATTATGGAAAACACAGAAATGAAAAAAATCATCGACCGCCAGCGTACTTTCTTTCAGACTGGAACGACACTGGATGTCTCTTTTCGCATCGCCGCACTGAAACGGCTGCAGTATATGATCCGCCGCCACGAAAAAGAGATCGAGGCAGCTCTTCTGCTCGATCTGAAAAAGAGTTCTTTTGAAAGTTATATGTGCGAGACGGGTCTTGTTCTAGATGAGATCCACTATATGCTCCGCCATATCCGCTCATTTGCAAAAGAGCAGGATGTCAGAACACCGCTGGCACAGTTCTGCTCCAGAAGCTACCAGAAACCTTCTCCTTACGGTGTCACGCTGATCGTAAGTCCCTGGAATTATCCGATCCTGCTGACTCTTGATCCGCTTATTGATGCCATTGCAGCCGGAAATACGGTGATCTTAAAGCCAAGTGCCTACTCTCCTGCCTGCAGCGATCTGCTTGCAAAACTGATCCATCGCTATTTTCCAGCAAAATACCTGACGGTGATCACCGGAGGACGCTCTGAAAATACCGCCCTGCTTCAGCAGCATTTTGACTATATCTTTTTCACCGGAAGCAAAACGGTCGGAAGGGAAGTGATGCGGCAGGCTTCTTCGCACCTGACTCCTGTAACACTGGAACTTGGCGGCAAAAGCCCGTGTCTGGTCGATGAAAGTGCCGATCTTGCACTCGCCGCCAGACGCATCGTATTCGGGAAATTTTTAAACTGCGGACAGACCTGCGTTGCCCCGGATTATGTTTACTGTGATGAAAAAAGAAAAGAGGCTCTGATCTGCGAACTGAAACGTCAGATCACGAAACAGTTCGGCAGTGAGCCTCTGAAAAATCCTTCCTACGGAAAGATCATAAACCAAAAACATTTTGAACGCATCCGAAGACTGCTCAATCCTGAAAAAGTAATCTTTGGCGGAAATGTCAATCCGGATACTCTCCAGATCGCTCCGACCCTTCTTGACCACGTGACCTTTGAAGATGCTATCATGCAGGAAGAGATCTTCGGACCGCTCCTGCCGGTCATCACTTACCGCACACTGGATGAAGCAATCGCCAGGATCAACGCCATGGAATGTCCGCTTGCCCTCTATCTTTTCAGCAAAAAGAAAGAAAATATAGAGAAAGTGACCGCAAAATGTCAGTTCGGCGGCGGCTGTGTCAACGATACCATCATCCACCTCGCCACCCCTTACATGGGATTTGGCGGTTGCGGCGAAAGCGGCATGGGAAGCTACCACGGAAAAGCCGGGTTTGAAACCTTCTCACATACCAAAAGCATCGTCGATAAAAAAACATGGATCGATTTTCCGGTGCGATATCAGCCTTATCGTCCGGTCAAAAAGTGGCTTTTGAAAAAAGTGCTTGGATAGTTTACACTCCCCACAGCTAAAGCAGGGGGATTCTTGTTTCAACCACTACTGCATTAGAGAATACCTTACGCTATCGAAATGTCTTACACAGTGTCCACAAGCTAGATTATACTGTTCCCGTATGCCCTACGGTGCAGTTTTGTATATCTATGCCGACTGCATTTGCAGTCCTTTATTCAAAATATTTATACTTGCATTGCCATCTCTGTCATGTACGGTATGACAGTCCGGGCACTCCCATACACGGACCGCCAGATTTTTTACCAGTGGATTTTTATACCCACAGCTGGAACATGTCTGACTGCTTGGGTACATGGTCGGCACTTTGACCACATCATTCCCATACCAGGCAGACTTGTATGTAAGCATATCAAAAAACTTACCCCATGCCGCAGAACCGATGTGCTGTGCCAGTTTATGATTACGCATCATGTTCTTCACTTTCAAGTCCTCTATGCAGATTGTTTGGTTTTCACGGATCAGCATAGTGGACTGCTTCTGTAAGAAGTCATTTCTCTGGTTGGTAATCTTTTCATGGACCAGGGCAACCTTAACACGCTGTTTCCTGCGGTTACCAGAGCCTTTCTGTTTTTTTGACAGCCTACGCTGTTCACGAATGAGTTTACACATTGTTTTTTCAAGATATTTCGGATTTGCCACACTCTTTCCGTTACTGTCTGTATAGAACTCTTTAATGCCTACATCAATGCCTATACAGCCTCCATTGTTTTGTCTTGGCTGCGGCTCAAATTCCACGTTAAGGCCCACAAAATACTTATCTGTAGGAGTATGTTCAATCGTTACATGATTGATTTTTCCCACTTCCATAGACTGGCGTATCCTGACAAATCCAAGTTTTGGCAGTTTTATGTATCTTCCTGCAATACGGATATTATCCCTCTGGTTTATGGTTCTATAGGACTGGTGTCGATTGTGTTTACTTTTGAATGTCGGATGTGCTGCACGTTTCTGAAAAAAGTTCACAAAACCTCTGTCGAGGTCACGCAAAGACTGTTGCAGGGCAATGGAATCCACCGCTTTTAGAAAAGCAAAATCATCACTCTTTTTCAGTTCCGTCAGCATTGCAGAAGTCTGGGAATATCCGATCTTACTTCCATTCTCAAAGGCTTCCTTACGCATGGCAAGTCCTCTGTTGTAGACCAGTCTGCAGCAGCCAAGTGTCTGATTAATTAAATTTTGCTGTTCCCTGTTCGGATAGATCCTGAATTTGACCCCTTTTTGCATTATCCCATCTTATCCTTCTGTCTTTGCGATGTTTTCTGGTTTTCGATATACTGTTTCACTGCTTCCATTGGAGCTCCGCCCACAGTAGATATAAAATAGCTGTTTGTCCAGAGGGTCGCATTTTCGTTTTGAGATATGGAAATTCCTGTCTTAAAATTCTGGACGTATAGCCTTTAAAAGATTTTACCGTTTTGTGGATGCCAAACTGAGGATCTACTTCCAGCAGCATATGAACATGATCCGGCATGATCTCCATTTCCAGAATGTCTACAGAAAGATTTGCAGCATACTCCGTGAGTAATTCCTTCAGTCGTACATCCACACCATTCGTTAATATTTTTCGTCTATATTTTGGGCACCATACTACATGATATTTGCAGGAATAGACGATATTGTGATTTGATTTATATATTGTGTTCATATTTGTATTATATTATACTTTTAAAATTAATACAATTGTTATTTTGTCCATTTCAATTACTTGCGTAAATTCAATGGACGCATCTTATATCCCCATAGCTAAAGCAAGGGGTTTTACGATGCATTGGATAAATTTTATTCTTCTTCCAGTCTCTGGATCATTTCATAGATTGCCTTTGCAGAATTGAAGTTTTCCGGTTCCATTTCTTCGGATGGAATCTCGATATCATATGCATCGGTGATCTCTGAGATGATCGTTACAACGTCCATGGAGTCGATCACTCCGTCATCTACGAGGTCTTCTCCGTTTTCCCAGTCTACTTTCGGCATTGCTTCTTTTAAGATGTCTAATAATTCGTTCATGGTTTTTGTCTCCTTTGATTTTGTATTATTTTTTTAATATAACAGTCCGGTTTTTACTCTGTCTTTTCTTTCTCGGCTTCGATCAGTTTTTTACGCTGCAATTTTCCGTTATAGGTTCTCGGGATCTTGTCGATCTGCTCGATGAGTTTTGGCACTTTATATGCCTCCAGTTTGCCTTGCAGATACTCATAAATGCCCTGCTCATCAAATGCGGCACCGTTTTCCATCTCCACAAAGAGCTTTGGCTCTGCCCCAAGGAGCGGATGTGGCACCGGAATGCAGGCACAGTCGGCTATTCCTTCAAATCCCCCGGCGATCTCTTCAATCTCATCCGGAGCGACTTTGTTGCCGCCGGTTATGATGACATCATCTTTTCTGCCCAGCATATAGATCAGTCCGTCCTCGCCCACATAAGCAAGATCTTTGGTGCAGATATAGTCATCACGCATGATTTCCTGATTGAGCTGCGGTTCATGATAATAACCCTTCATATTCATGGTTCCGCGGCAGGCGAGAAAGCCCGGTGTCTCTTCGGTCGCATCGATTGCATTGCCCTGCTCATCAAAAAAGACAAATTCTGCATGGCAGGACGGTTTTCCGATGCAGTTTTTCTTATCCGGCATTGCATTGAAATCCAGGATACAGGAGCATCCGGACTCTGTTGTTCCGTAAAAATTATAGAGGCGTGTGTTCGGAAGAAGCTCTCGCAGATGCTCCTTGTCGTGGTTCGGGATCGGTGCGGAACCAAGCTGCACATAATCGAGCTGGTCTGCATATTCACCGAGTTTGTCTCCGCTTAACTTGAACAGTGCCGCCAGTGCTGCCGGTACAAGGTCTATCGCTGTCACATGATATTTTTCGATCGCTCCGAAAAATTTCTTTGTAAAGATCACGCCGTCGATGATCACCACGCTGCCGCCATTTAAAATATTGGAATAATAACGGCGAAGTCCGTGCGAATGGCTCAGGGGTACCGGGATCAGTTCGACACTGTCTTTTTTCATTTCGACGGAACCAATCACATTTTCAGAAACGGCGATCACACTCTCATAAGTAAGCTCAATGCCCTTGGATTTTCCGGTTGTTCCGGTTGTAAAGAGAACTTCTGCGGTTTCTTCAGGCTCAGGAAAGCGAAAACTGTCTCCATTTTCATCATCGCTTTCGGATATTCGCATTTCTGCGGCATCGTCCATTTTATACGATAATACATCTTTTATCGTTTCCCATTTGCAGGAAAACTCACCCTGCTTCGCTGCCAGATATAATTTTGCCTCCACTGCCCCGATGATCTCTGCGATGCGGTCATCTGCCGCATTCTTCTCGATCGGCACAAAGACTGCTCCGACAAGCTGGATCGCCAGCTGACTGATCACCAGCTGGGCATTCTGTGAGTTTCGCACAACGACATGGTCTCCTCTTCGGATGCCAAGTTCTCTTAAATGCACGGCATAACCGTACACACATTTCCAGGCATCCAGATAAGTCAATTCCACTTTTCCATCTGCCAGAAACAGTTTGTCCGGCTGCACTTTTGCATATTCTGCCAGTGCTTCCACGATGGATCTTACCATATGCTCCCCTTCTTTCTTTTGATCTGATCTTTCTGCTTTCGCTTTAAACTTCATAATTCAAGTCGAACGCACGTGAGACTTGGTGCGTGATTCTGGTCAGCGAAAGCTGACATATTCTTCTCAGAATCACTGCACATTCTACACTTCTTTTCTTGCACCTTCGGCTGTACTACTGCTGCTCTGTCTGATCAGCCTTTGCTGCTTTGATTGCTTTTACTGCCTTTTTCAGTATCTTTTCGGCTGCCTTCTCATATTCTTTTTCTTCTTTTTCGGCCGCCTTATCCCAGCTTGCCGCCACCTCTTTGCCGTGGTCGGTCTTAAT
Organism: Ruminococcus sp. MCC718; assembly: GCF_018783905.1. Lineage (NCBI taxonomy): Bacteria > Bacillati > Bacillota > Clostridia > Eubacteriales > Oscillospiraceae > Ruminococcus > Ruminococcus sp. MCC718. The sequence continues at coordinate 21,580 of NZ_WQNP01000068.1, read as the reverse complement.
ATCATAATGTTCCCTGATATAATTGCCCAGGTATGTGGTAAATTTCGCTGCACCGATCGCATTGGTATGCTTTGGATTGTAAAAATCCACGTTATATTCCAGCCCCATTTCTTCTGCATAGTAATTGCCGTCCAGGAACCGGAAGCCTGCTTCTTCCACAATGCGTTTGATGTAGTTGTCTTTCTGATGTTCTTCCTCTGTCACCTGCCATGGTGTTGCCACAAAAAGTACCTGAAGATTTTCTTTTTTACATTTTTCTATAATTTCCCGCAGTTCTTTTTCAGATTTTTCTGTGATCGGAATTTCTCCGGTAATGTCTTTCACATCCAGATAACTTATGATCTTATGACGGCTGTTGACCGACCATCCTTTCAGCGGATGTTCTTTTGCATTAAACAGATATTCCCAGGATTCTTCTGTCAGATTTTCCCAGTTTCCATGGTATTTTATCAGGTCAAAACCATAGCTGAGCCGATCTTCAAATCCTTCGGTCAGTTCTGTGACCATCTTAAAACGGTTCCAGGAAACTTTCATATTATCTGCGATCTGGCGAAGACGATTTTCTTTGATCACTTCATTGTCTGTATCTGTAAAACGTCTGGTTTCTATAATATACAACTGCGGTGACTGTGTTTTTTCCACTTCATCGATCAGTGACGGTATCACATAGACCGGCTGGGCTGCCGTGGCGATCCCATAGGATGTGATGCCCTGCTGTTTCCAGAGCAGCGGACTGTTCAGATAGCGGTAAAGTGCACTGCTCCCAAAGCCTACCACATCCAGACTGTCCCTGTCTTCTGCATAAAATCCAGCTACTCTCGCCCTGAAAAAATCTTTGTCCGTCGGACGCATCACATAAGTGGTCAGCGTCAGCAGAACTGCTGCGATTGCAAGAAATACAGCGGTTCCGAAAATGTATTTGATCTGCTTTTTTATCTTCATCTGCCACGCCTCCCCTTAAAACTTCTCATAGATAAATGCGGAAGGATCATACCCAGGGCCGTACATGCCAAAGATAACAACCGCAAGCAGAAGTGCATAGATCAGTACCCAGCGAAAGACCAGATTCTGTTTTTTCAGTGCTTCCAGGACATCCATCTTTTCCTGCAGGATACTGACGGTCAGAAGTACCAGCATTGCAACGATCACAACGGTCATGTTCGCCTTGTTTAAGCCATAATTGTAGATTTTGCCGTTTGCCAGGCGGTACCATCCGATGCCGGTGCAGGCTCTCTTTAAGATGCCGATCGCACTTGCGAAATCATCTGCCCGGAAGAAAACTCGTCCGAGACAGCAAAGCAGGAAGGTCCTTCCCATCTGGAAAAGACGGAAACTGAAACATTCTGTTTTGATGTGTAATTTCTGCACCAGTTTTTCGTTGTATGGTGTGAAGATCATGCTCAGCATGATCAGGATACCGTGAAACAGTCCCCAGGTCACATATTTCCAGTCCGGTCCGTGCCAGATTCCGGTCAGGAGCCAGACCGCCAGGATCGGAATCGCCGAGGAGACGATTCTTCCAAATTCATTGCCGAAACGTTTTCTCGCCTTTTTATTTAAATCCAGTGAAAATTTGGAGATCGAGATCGGATAGAATACATAGTCTTTAAACCAGTTTCCAAGCGTCACATGCCAGCGTCTCCAGAACTCCGGCATCGTCTTTGAAAAATACGGACGCAAAAAGTTCGGTGCCAGGCGGATGCCAAACAATCTTGCCGTTCCGGTCGCGATATCCATACATCCCGAGAAATCAGCGTAGATCTGGATAGAAAAAGCTGCCGTTGCCACAAAGAAAAAGAGCATACCGGTGTACTGCGTATAATTTCCATAGATCTGATCTACAAACGTACCGAGACGTTCTGCAAGGATCAGCTTCTTTGCAAATCCCCAGAGGATCAGAAGTGCTCCGTCCCTGAGGTTATCATACTCAAAACGATGCTCTTCGTACAGCTGTGTGCCAAGATCTGCATAACGCGGGATCGGTCCCTGAACGACACTTGGGAAGAAAGAAATATAAAGCAGATATTTCAGAAAATTCTTCTGTGCCTTTACTTTCCCCTTGTAAACATCGATCAGATAGGACAGAATCTGAAATGTGAAAAAGGAAATGCCAAGCGGCATGATCAGTTTAAACAGGTCATCTCCGTGTCCGATCCCGAAAAGATTGAGAATAGAATAACCGGTCTTCAGTAAAAAATTCGTGTATTTGAACACGACCAGGATCCCGATATTGAGCACCAGCCCCCAGATCAGGATCCGTTTTCGCTGTTTTTTGTTGTTTGCCTTCATCCGCTTGATCTGTTTGCGGTCAAGGCCTTCTTCCTGTTTCTGTTTTTCAAGTTTTTCATGCAATTTCCCCATCTTGCATGCCACAACATAAGATACTGCGGTTGCCAGAAGCAGCACCAAAAACTGGTCAAAGCCTGCTGCCAGATAGAAGATCACATTTGCGACAAGCAGCACATACATACGGTGCCGGGGTCTTATGATATAATAAATACAGAATACTGCCACAAGAAAGAGCAGATATGTTGATGATGTGTACGACATGATTTTCCCCTTATTAGCCTTCCTGATGCAGTGCTTTGTTAAACATATCCCACATCTGTCCATAGCCTTCCGATGCCGGTGTGACCGGTTTCGGAATCGTATTTGGCACATCCATCTTGATACCGCCCTGCTTTGCCATGACCAGGATCCTTGTTCCCAGGCAGACTGCCTCCTGGATATTGTGCGTGATAAAGACAACGGTTACTTTTTCTTTCTGGTGCAGCTTCATCAGCTCTTCCTGCAGATGATTTCGCGTCATGGCATCCAGACTGGCGAACGGCTCATCCATCAGAATGATCTGCGGCTTGAGTGCCAGTGCTTTGGCGATCGCCACTCTCTGTTTCATACCGCCGGAAAGCTGATGCGGATAGAGTGTTCTTGAAGAAAGCAAATCGACTTTCTCAAGTGCCGCATCGGAAATCTCCCGCAATTTTGTTTTATCTTTTAAACCCTGTATTTTCAGAGGGTACTGCACATTTTTTTCTACTGTTTTCCACGGAAGCAGCTGATTAAAGTCCTGAAAAACCATGATGCGGTCCGTCCCCGGCTCGCTTACCTCTTTTCCGTTTACTTTGACCGTTCCGTCAAAGGTTTCAAAACCGCCGATGCAGCGAAGAAACGTAGTCTTTCCACATCCGGACGGTCCCAGGATGCAGACAAATTCGCCCTCATTCATCGTAAAGTTTACGTTTTTGAGGACTTCATTTCCGTCCCCTTTTCCACCATTGTCATAGATTTTTGTCAGGTTCTGCACATCCAAAACGGGAGTTTTCCCCTTCTGCTCCTGTGTCATCTGCTCATCCCCCATTTCTTAAGTGTCATTTTTTCTATGGTGTGGAAAACTCCGTATTCTACTACAATTCCGATTACAATGATCACCAGAAGTGCTGCAAAAACACCGGCGATATCCACATTGGTACGCTTCATGAAAATAAACCATCCGATACCGGCTCCGGAACTGGTCGTTCCGAAGATCATCTCCGCACTGATCAGACCTCTCCACGCTCTCGCCCATCCGGTGCGGATACCGGAAAGAATATAGGAGAACGATGCCGGAATATAGATGCCGGTCACAAGTCCGAGTTTTCCAAGTCCCATATTTTCCCCGGATTCTATGTAGATCTGCGGCACCGCCCGAAATCCGTCCATAATGCTTCTGGACATTGGCCAGATGATCGAATGTACCACGATCAGGATGATCGTCCCTTCCCCGATCCCCATCCACAGGATTGCCAGCGGCAGCAGTGCCACACCAGGTATCAGGTCACACAGGGAAACGACCATATGGTAAATGGAATAAAACGTCTTGCTGACGATGGACAGTCCGGAGAGGATAAATGCCAGCACGATTCCGATCAGCAGCCCTTTTGCGATCAGGCTTAAGGAATAAAGCGTCATCGCTCCCAGCCCGTCCTGCGAAAATCCTTTGATCAGCGACTGAAATATCTTTCCAAGTGACGGAAACATCAGTTCTGGAAAGGAACCCATCTGATAGACGACCTGCCATACCACCAGAACAGCAACAATAAAAACAATCTGATTTCTTAAATTTTTCATCGTTCTCATCCTTATTCTTTCTTTTCTGACAGATCTTATCTTGCCGACTCTGTTGTGATTGCTTCAAAGGATTCCGGTGCACTGTCCACGAAATCATTCTCCGCCATAAAGTTTGCCATATCCATGACGCCCGGAAGTTTCATATCATAGACACATCCCGGATCCTGTAACCATTCCTGCATCGTTTCTGCCGTGACATCCTCTTTCTTGCAGAGAATATTTGCTGCTTCTTCCTGGTTGTTGTTGATGTAATCCATCGCTTCCTGCGTTGCACCCACAACTGCCTGATAGATTTCTGGCTGATTTTCATACAGGTCATCGGATACCAGACCAACGATAAATGCATTGCCTTCCGGCCATACCGAATCCAGGCTTTCTGCCTCTTTGATGTTGTCCTGTTCTTTTGCCTTGAAAATATAAGGTGCGGTTGTGAGCTGGCAGGCTACACTTCCGGACATCAGGGCAGTCATGCCATCCGGATGGGACATGGTCACCAGATTGTTGTCCAGTGCATGGGCATCGCCAAGCTCCTGCTTTGCGAGCATTGCCAGCAGAATATGCTGAATACTTCCGACGTTTACAACGGAAATCTTTTTATCATCTGTGATATCTTTTAACGAATGGATCGTATCCTCGTTTGTCAGCAGCTCGTTTGGCTGTGCTGCGATCGTTCCGTACATTTTGTAAGGAATCCCTGCCGTTACACCGGTAATGAACGGTGCGATCCCCATACATGCCACATCAATATCCCCGGATGCCATCCCTTCATTGATCGCCGATCCGGAATTTAAGCTGACCCACTCAACCTCGATATCTCCATCGTAGTTTTTCTCGATCAGTCCCTGTTCCTGCATAATGGTCAGCGGTGCATAAGCCAGTCCGTACTGATAAGCAATCTTTACTTTTGCTGTGTCCCCACTATCCTGCGTACTTTTCTGACTTTTTCCGCATCCGCTTACCCCTAAAACCATGGATACCGCCAGAAGTATTGCTGTTATTTTCCTCACCCTTTTTTTCATCGTCTTTTCCTTTCTTTTGAGCACCCGGTCTGCTGCCTGGTGCATTTTTCATCAGCTTATTCTATAATTGTGATATAATTATGACATTTTCATTACATACAGCACTGTTTTCGTCATTTTTTCATAAACTTCCTGGTCAGGAATCTGGACAAACCGGCATCGGAAGGCAAAAAAATCCCCCGGAAATTGCTCTCCGGAGGATTGTATGTTCTGTTTTATGCTCTGGCTGCCGCCTTTGCCTTCGCTTTCTCACCCAGGAAATCAATGGATGTCTTGCAGATCACCTTATCAAAGATAATGAACATCGCCGGCAGGATGAAGATTACGCATGCCATACTGATCAGGGCACCTCTTGATAACAGTGTACAGATTGCACCGATCATATCAACTTTGGAATACCATGCCACACCGAACGTTGCTGCGAAGAAACTGAAACCACTTGTCATGATAGACAGTGCACATGCTTTGTGTGCATTCATGACGGCTTCTTTCTTGCCAAATCCTTTTCTTCTTTCCTTCTGGTAACGGCTCGTCATAAGGATCGCATAGTCTACGGTTGCACCAAGCTGAATGGTTCCGACTACGATACTTGCAACGAATGGAAGTTCGATTCCCTGGAAAAACGGGATTGCCATGTTGACGTTGATGGCAAATTCAATAACCGCAACCAGAATGATCGGAACGGAAATGGATTTGAATACCAGCATAATGATGATAAAAATAGCTGCTACGGAAGCAACGTTTACATTTACCAGGTCGATGTCCGTTACATCCTGCAGATCTTTCATCAGCGGAGCTTCACCGATCACCATACCGTTTGAATCGTATTTCTTTACAAGATCGTTGATCGCTGCAATCTGACTGTTGGATTCGTCTGTTGCGGAGCTGTACTTTGAGCAGACAAATACCAGTTCCTGTTCATCACTTTGCAGCATATCTTTGACATCTTTCGGGATCATGGAAGCCGGCACGTTTGCACCGAATACGCTGTTCAGTCCAAATGCCCATTTCACACCGTCCACCTTTTCGATGTCTTTCATCAGCGTAGTCTTGTTTGCATTGGAAATGTTTTTATCCATCATGATGATGTGCATGGTGCTCATGTCGAAGGTATCTTCCAGTTTTTTGTTTGCCACATTTGAATCCAATGTTGACGGAAGCGATTTATCAATATTGTAGTAAATCTTGGTGTGGTTGTTTCCGTATACTGCCGGAAGCAGTCCGATGCAGAAAACGGCCAGCCAGATTTTATAATGCCTGATGATAAAACCGGACAGTCTGTTCGTATTCTTGATCAGCGGTTTATGTTTTGTCTTTTCGATCAGCGGATCAAAGATCAGGATGATCGCCGGAAGCAGGGTTACACAGCAGATAACACCGATGATAACACCTTTTGCCATTACGATACCAAGGTTTTTACCAAGTGCGAATGTCATCAGACACAGGGCTGCGAAACCGGCTACCGTTGTGATGGAACTGGATACGATGGATTTGAAGGTATTGGATATTGCATGACCCATCGCTCTGTTCTTGTCGCCAGGGAATCGTTTTTTATTCTCCTCGAAACTGTCCAGCAGGAAGATCGAGTAATCCATCGTAACACCAAGCTGAAGGATCGCTACCAGTGCCTGTGTCAGATACGAAATCTCACCCAGGAAAAGATTCGTTCCCATGTTATACAGGATCGAGATTCCGATACAGAGCAGGAACAGGATCGGCACCACAAAGGATGTTCCGGTAATCTCCAGCACGATGAAAGAAAACAGTGCTGCGATCGCCACGTAGATCGGCAGTTCCTGCAGACACAGATTCTTGATATCGGTTACGACACCGGACATACCGCTGATAAAGCACTGCTTATCTGCAATGGCACGCATGTTTGTGACAGCTTCCATCGCCTCGTCTGAAGATGTGGTGTTATCAAAAAGTACCAGCATCATTGTAGAATCGTCCGCAAAGAAGATATTCTTTAAATCTTTTGGCATCATGCTTGTCGGAACGCTGATATCAGCGATGTCATCATACCAGAGTACCTTTTTGACATGTTCGATCTCTTCGAACTTGTTTTTCAGTTTCTGCACATCTTTAAGCGGCATATCCTCGACGACGACCATCGAGAATGCACCTGTGCCGAATTCATCCACCATAACATCCTGACCTTTTACCGTTTCCAGAGATTCCGGAAGGTAACTTAAGATATCATAGTTGATTCTTGTTTTTATGGTTCCAATAACAGATGGAATGAGAAGCAAAATTCCGATCAGTACGATCAGGATACGGTGTTTTGCTATCCATTTTCCAGTCTTGACCATTGTTGTCATCTCCTATCTTTCCTTAATATTTATGATACCGGGGAGCAAAGATTTTATTCCCCTGACATCCCGTTTACGGATTCTGTGTCGGCTGATCATTCTGTGCATGGATTGCCTCCAGTGACATCAGCAGTGCATAATTTGATGCCTGCATCGCAAAGTCCAGAAAGTACTCTGCCAGCAGTATCTTATTCTCAGCTGAGAGTTCTTTTGTCGTTTCCTCCGTAAAACTAATCCCAAGCTGCTCCTGTGCAATCTGGATCACCTGGTCGACTTTGTCGTAAGCTTCTGCTATCCGTCCTACCAGTTTCGCCTTGCTGTACTTCATTTTATTGTGGAGCATTTCACGGTTTTCTCTGCATTCTCTGCGGAGTTCCTGGATATCTTTTTCTACCTGTTCCGGACAGTCCATCTCGCCCTGCTCAATGCGGCTGTGCATCTGTCCGATCGCCTTATCCAGCTCATATAGCTTTACAGAAAGTATATCATGTGTCATACGCACACCCCTTTCCTTTCTTTCTCACACCATTTTAGCAAAAATCTGCTTCGCTGATATAGACAAAATATCCGCAGTGTAAAAGAACTTTACACTGCGGATATTTTATAAATCGTTATTCTCATCTGAAACAAGGACTGCTTTGCCCATTAACAGAAGATAAATCTGATGTACTATATAACTGATGTTTTCGGTGTCCTGCTTCGTCCACTCGCGGAGCAGTCCCATAACCGCCTGACAGTGGTAATGCAGGATAAACTCCCGGTCTTTGTCTGAATAACCCTCGTACCAGTGCTGCATCTCCGTCACTTTCTCAAACAGATCATAAAAAACCTGCTCCAGCATACGTCCGATCTCGTCACCATAGTTGGACTGCATACCGCGGATTGCATAAGGCTGAAGCTGAATCGCAATCTCAAAAAAATGGCGAAGCCCCTTCTCAAGATCCTGCTGGGCAATACATTCTTCCAGGACAACTTCTGTCTCCTGATATAAAACCCAGTGAATCAGATCCGGAATATCCTCAAAATGATAGTAAAATGCCTGCCTTGTGATGTGGCACTCTTCTACAATATCCTTTACCGTCAGTTTCTTTACTTTTTTCTCAAACAGAAGGTTGCTGGCAGCTTCTGCAATTGTTTTTTTCATATCAATAGCCATTTTACCTACTCCTATTTCACTCAAAAAACCGCTTTGTTGCTTATGCTACCGTACATTTTTTCTTCTGTCAAGTAAATTAATTCTAAACTGTTCCTGAGGCTAACGATGTGCAAAATGAACAAATTCCCCAAGAAGACACTTTTACGTGCCCTTCGGGGAATTCGTTCATTTGCACATTCAGAAAATCTCCGCATCTTCCTAATAAAACTGATGTGCTCCGATCTTCACTCCGGTTCCGGATCCTGTATTAAAGTACAGTGCTCCTCCTACCGGATTCTCTCCGTTCAGTGCTGCCTGAGCTGCTTCTACGCAGTCACTCGGTACACCGCTTGCCAGTGCACTTGCCAGTGCTCCGCTGTACGCCGGTGTGAACTGTCCTGCCTGGTAAACAACCTCGGAAATGCTGTTCGGGAAGGAAGCACTTGCCACACGGTTGAGAACAACGGCACCGACTGCCACTTTACCTTCGCGGCTCTGGTTGCCTGCCTCGCAGTAGATGATCGCTGCCAGAAGGTTCAGATCACTGGAATCTGCTGTGGTAACAGTCTCTTCGCTTCCGGTTGACGCTGCAGAATCGTAAGTGTCGTCTGCGGTATCATAGGAAACATCTGCTGTCGTATCTTCGCTGTAGCTGTTGTCGGTATAAGAACCGTCTGTGCCGTATGTACTGTCGGACTCATAAGTTTCACCGGCATAAGTACCGTCTGTATAAGAATCGCCTGTATTATAAGCATCACCGGTATAAGTACTATCTGCATTGTAGCTGTTGTCTGCATAAATGCTGTCCGCAGAAGTATCATCATAAGCACCATCTGCACTGTAGCTGTTGTCGGTATAAGTATCATCTGTACTATAGCTGTCATCGCCATAGCTGCTGTCTGCATATGCATCCTCAGTATAGATGTCATCGTTGTAAGTGCTGTCTGTATCTGCCGTGCCATAGCCTGCTGCATTCCAGCCCCAGCCGTTCGGATCATAATAGCCCTGTGCCACGCTGTCCGTTGTGTCTGTATTGGCATCTGCATCACTGACGTTGACATCCGCAGTTGAGATTGCAACGGCACGGTCTGTGATGATCGTCTCTTCGGCATCCTCTGCCGGAACGTATGCAACCGTAACGTCATCCATCTGTACCTGATACCAGTCACCATCCTCGGAAATCAGGCTGTACTCGCTTCCGTTGTCTGCACTGTCCAGAATGTCTGCTGCTGCATCCGGTGAAGAGAACAGGTTTACACCATCCCAGTTGACCTTGACGCCCTGTGTACCATAGACATTTGCCAGATATTCTGCATCTTCTCCGTATGCCAGATAATCATTCTTGATATATCCTTCCACGCCGTTTGAAATGATGTGTGACCATTTCTCGCCCTTTTCGATCAGGTCTGCAGATGCTCCCTTTGGAAGATAGCCGACGATCTCACTTTTGGTGGATGCATTTGCACGGATGTTGACCTGTGTATCTACATCTGCCACTGCACGATAAGACCACACGCTGTCTTCTATATTATTACTGTCTGTAGACGGTGCTGCAAAAACAACTGTGGAAGATAATACTGTAAATGCAAATACCGTCGCACTGCCGCAAAGTACCGTTTTCATTCTTGCTTTCATGTAAAAAAACCTCCTGAACTCCTATAACTTCACGCTTTTTTGGCATTTTTGTTATATTTGTTACAAATGTATTAACTTTTGTTACGTTTGCATCATATAACAGTTACAGTATTTTGTCAACCTTTTTTTATCTTCGTCAAGTGATGAGAAGCAAAGGATTGCACTCCCACTAAGATAGCCTCCGGCGGATTGCAGAGGCATTCTTGAATTTTAAAGTTTGAGGATATACCGCAAAAAAACATTGCTCTCATAAAGAAAGGTGAGAATCGGACTTTCTTTTATCATCGAAAGCAGCTGGCTTCCGATCTCTGTGTTGGAGCAGATCGCCACTACCAGAAAGAACAGCCAGACGATGCAGATCCCTTTTACAAATCCGAGTGCTCCTCCGCACATCCGGTTGACGCCACGCAGGATCGGCAGCCTTGTCATGATCCGCAGTGCCCGTGCAACGGCGTGCAGGGCGATACTTACCAGGTTAAAAGAAATAAAATAGGTCAGCATGTTCAGGATCATATCCGCCAGATAGGTGGAAATATATTCCGAAAAGGTCTGAACCGCCATATTTGCATACGTGTAACTGTTGTTATTATCAAGAAGCTGCATCTGCAATTCTTTCGGGATCGGCAGTGATTTGATGATCTTGTTCTGATCTTTTCGCGGCACATCGCTCTGCTGTGCAAATTTTTGTGTTTCTTTATCCAATTTGTCCATGATCGCATCTTCCACCAGCGTCTCGCATTTGCTCTCCACAAATGAGTAGACGGGTGTCTGCGTTTTCAGAAAATCATTGACATAGGGTGTCGAATAATAGACCAGTACACCGGAAAACACGAAAAAAAGCAGAGAGGTCAGCGTCCTCGCAAAACCTCTCATATAGCCATTGATCGCAAATACCAGCAGTACCAATAAGATAATGATCGTAAGTAAATTCATAATTTCCTTTCTGCTATCCAAGCCGGATCAGATCTGCACTGTCCTCGGTGATCACCATATATTTGCGGAATCCACGGATACTCAGCACATTCTGGATTGGCTTGCGGTATTTGCCCTGGAATGTTTTCTGACCGTTTAACTTATAAATGGCAAATTCTTTTTCATTGAACAGCACGATTTTGTCTTTCTGCAGGGTAATACTGTTGTACTGCAGATCAAAATATTTCTGCATGGTATTCTTACCGCCGGTATTGTAGACCTTCATCAGATATTTATGTCCAGAGTCGCCTCCGTCAAAGACAAAGCCGATGCGGTTGCCGTCATGGAAAGTACTGATGATCTCCTGATCAAACTTCACCGTTTTCTTTTCTTTCGGAGACTGGCTGCCGGAAAATACCGTAAACCCGTCGGTGCGGACGGCAACTGCCGTGCTGTTGTCACAGAAAAAAATCTGCGGAGCCAGCACGTCGTCCACATTTAGCTCACCGACCTGATTGTTCAGCTCCATCTGACCTGCACTTCCGAAGTTATAAAACGCAATATGTGTACTGATCTTGTTTCCATTGACCCGCATATAGGACACTGCCATCTTGATCCCGTCCGGAGAAAGTGCCATATCCAGCGGATAACCAAAATCGTCGATCGTCGTGCGATTCTCGGCGATCAGTGTCCCGGATGCATCGTAAAAATTGACCCAGGTCACATCATCATCTGCTAGGATCACCGCCACAACACCCTGCGTTGCCACTCTTGCCTTCTGGATCGGCAGTTTTGTCTGGAACTGTCCTTTCAGTCCCTCTTCATCAAATACATAGACCTGCATCCCCTGCTGATCTGCGATCACAGCAGTCGTACCGCAGACATCCACGAACGGTGCCTGCATACTGTAGGTCGTACTCCATTTTGTATTCGATTTGCTGTCCACACAGGCTACCCCGTCGGAGCTGTATTTCAGGAAATAATCTCCAAACTCCAGATACTGCGTACTGCTCACATCATTTCTCTCAATGCGGTCTGAGGTAAGATAGGTGCTTCCGGTGTGGAAGAATAAAAATGTCCCAAGCCCGAACAGCAGGATAAACAGAAGTCCCATGGTGATCGCATTGCGGTTATGTACAAACTTCTGATGTTTTTTAATCTTATCCCACAGTTCTTCTTTTGCCTGTGGATCTTCCGTCATCTCATATGTCTCGATGCGGATATCCGGATCGTTGAGCTCTTCGTCCAGATCCAAATCCAGATCATCCTCTTTTTTTCTGAATAATTCTTTTAATTTTATTTTCATCCTCATTTCGTCCTTACTGTGCCAATTCTGAAATTTTCCTGATGCTCTGCAAAAGTTCTTCTTAAGTACCCTGCAATGTTGTTATTATAGTTTAAAAGGCATGGGATAGTCAACCATGCCTTTTACGTTCCTTATTCTTTTTACGGCAGCACGATCTTCTGTCCCGGAAGGATCGTGTTTGGATCGGTAATGCCGTTCAGATCACAGATTTCCTGAAGCTTGTCCAGATTTCCGTAGTACATCCGGCAGACGATCGCCAGCGTATCGCCGTCCCGCACCGTGTATTCTGCCTGATACTTCGTCACATCCGAAGAGGATGCCGCACGGTTATTTGCAGAGGAACTGCCGGATGTGGTGCTATCCTGCCTACCGGAAGTTCCTGCACCTCCTGTTCCATCGGTTGCTGTGCTGCTTCCTGCTGTTCCTGTGCTGCCTGTTGTTCCCATATTGTCTGTGGAATCGCCTGTTGTCGTCGTATTGCTCTCTGTACTGCTCTCTTTTAAGATCCAGGTCTTTTCGGTCTCATCCTTTGCGGCACTCTCCTTTGCGGCACTCTCCTTTGCAATTTCTCCTTCTGCCTGTGCCGAAGCTGCCAGAGCATCCGTTTCTTTCTGTTTTTCGGTTCCTTTTGACAGGCCACTGCTCTGCCCGTCACTCCCAAGTGCCATCTCCTGAAGCGTCACTTCCATATCTTTCATGCGATTATAGTTGTTGACCATCGTCGCCCCGATCACCAGGATCGTCAGCACCAGAAACATACTTGCACCATATAAAAAACGCACCATCGTCGGAGTTTTGCTTTTCTGCTCCTGCTCCACGTTCTGTGCGTCCTGTTGTTTTTTTGCGATCCGTCTGCGGAAGTTCTGGATGGCTCCATCCTGATTCTTTGATTCCGCCTCCACGGACTGCCCTTCATTTTCTTTTACCATATAGCTCTGCATCTGCTCGTTTTTTTCGTAGTAGATGTAATAGCCGCTCTGCTTTCGGATCCCAGTGTTCTCCGTCAGGAAAACGCTGGCATTTTCTTCGCTGTCATACAGAAACAACAGCCTGTCCTCACCCGGAAACTGTTCCCGATGCAGATCAAAGAGCTTCTCATCCGGTTCTTCTTCCGGCTCCTCCATCTTTTTCGCCCAGCCGATCACTTCTCTTCCCGGAAAATACTGTTTCATTTCCCGGTAGATTTTCTCCCACATATCATCGTTTGGTTCACCCTCTGCGATCTCTACGGCTCCGTCCGCAAACAGACACTTCATGTTTTCGTTCTGCCAGACTTCACCGAGCAGCACCGCACAGCCTGTCTTTTCCAGAAATGTGATCACATAATCTTCTATATAAACCCTTTTATCTGATCCTGCATCTCCGATCTGCCGGATATTTTTCGGCAGGCCTGTCCGTTCCTTTCCCTTTCCGTCCTTTGAGGTTCCCCTGTAAACCATTTCGATCATACTCCCAATCCTCCTTTATACTACTTCCAGCTGATGCCCCTATCGTAGCACAAAGAATCTGCAAATTTTAGCAATCCGTGGGATACTTTTCAAGAACTTTCCGACATGTTTTTCATCGGATTGATGCGAATAAACCTTCCTTTTTTCGGATACACTGTAAAAGCCTTTAACACGGCAAATTTCACATCTGTCGATTTGAACGTAGCGAAGCGGATTGTGAATGTCCGCTTTACAAATTTTTAAGAGAGGGATGACAATCATGTTTTCTTCCGATACGATCTGCTATTTTAATGCAGGCTCTTCCGATACCGCAGAGCTTCTCGGAAATTATCTTTCTAAAATTCTGATTAAAAACGGTTTTTCAGATATCGCACCTGTCCTTCTATGCATCGGAAGTGACCGTGTGACCGGTGACAGCTTAGGTCCGATGGTCGGCAGTGCCCTGGAAGAACGGTACAAAAAAAGCATCCCCGTGTTTGGTACACTGAAGATGCCTGTTCATGCCCTCAATCTTGAGGAAACCATCGATGCGATCCATCTACATTTTCCGGATCATCCGCTGATCGCTGTCGATGCTTCCTTTGGAACAAAAGAACATCTTGGCTGCATTACGGCCGGCAAAGGAAGTCTCACTCCCGGTGCCGGCGTCGACAAAAATCTGATTGCAGTCGGTGACTTTTTTGTGACCGGAATCGTAGCATCCTTTTCTCCGTTTTCACATCTGGTACTGCAGTCAACACGGCTGTCTGCCGTGATGCCGCTCGCCTCGCAGATTTCCCGCGGGATCGCTCATGCCATTGACGAAATTGCTCCCGGCTATAACCTTTCTTCGCAGATACTTTGAAACTGCATGACTGATCTTACATGCATTTTGTCCTCATTATAGCTCCACGCGGCCTTCCAGGGCACGCAGCAGAGTAACTTCATCAATATATTCCAGATCTCCGCCCACCGGTACCCCGCTGGCAATCCGGCTGACTTTGATACCGGTTGGCTTGATCAGCTTGCTGATGTACATCGCCGTTGTCTCACCTTCCAGGCTGGAATTGGTAGCAATGATCACTTCATTGACATCGCCCTGAAGTCTTGTCATCAGCTCTTTTAATTTTATGTCCCCCGGTCCGATGCCGAGCATCGGTGAGATTGCCCCGTGCAGAACATGGTAGACACCGTCATACTTGCCGGTCTTCTCGTACGCCGCCAGATCTCTTGTATTTTCCACGACCATGATTGTCTTGTGGTCTCTTGCATCGTTCTTGCAGATCGGGCAGAGCTCATCGTCTGTCAGCGTAAAACATTCTTTACAGTATCTGACCTTCTTCCTTGCATCGATGATCGTATCCGAGAGCCGCTGCACTTCCTCGATCGGACGGTTAATAATATGAAACGCCAGGCGTTGGGCTGATTTCGCCCCCACACCCGGCAGTTTGGACAGTTCTTCGATCAGTTTTGTGATATGACTGCTATAATAATCCATCAGAACGGAAATCCTCCACCCATACCAGTAAGTCCGCCTGTCAGTTTTGACATGACTGCGTTGGTCTCTTCCTCTACTTTTCTCAGAGCTTCGTTGGTAGCTGCCATAATCAGATCTTCGAGCATCTCGATATCATCCGGATCTACGACTTCTTCTTTGAGCGAAACTTTGGTCACTTCTTTCTTACCGGAGATCGTCACTTCTACCACGCCGCCGCCTGCTGCTGCCGTAAACTCTTTCTCTTCCAGTGCTTTCTGGTTTTCTTCCATCTGACGCTGCATTTTCTGTGCCTGTTTCATCAGATTGTTCATATTGCCCGGAATACCTCCGCCCGGAAATCCTCCACGTTTTGCCATTTTCTAATCCTCCTGAATAATCTTTCTATTAATCATCTTCGCAACTGCTCAATACTTCGCAGTTACGATGCAAAAATCCATTAAAAATTGCTTTGCAATAAGATTTTTGCACACCTGAATCATATTCTTACGGTCTTCGCAGCAAGTGCTCCGACCTGTGCCGAATCATTAGTCATCTTCTATTTCTATATCTGCATGAACCAGATTTTCAAGTGCCTCCTCGACCTGCACTTTGGAAAGTCTGGTATTTACCACATGCTCATCTGCCTGCAGGATCATCTTGACTTTGACCTGCCTGCCTGTTTTCGCTGCAATGATCTGCTCGAGTACTTCTGCTTTCTTCGGATCATTGACATAAGTCTCTCCCAGAAAATCAGAAAATACGATATAAAGCGTACCATCTTCTTTTTCTGTATTAAATTTCGGAATGGCACTTGCCAGAACCACACGGAAACGCCCTGAAGTCTGTGCCAGGATCGTCCGCCACATACCGACGATCTTCTGCAGATCTTCCGGTGCTGCCTGCTGAAGCTTTGCCGGGTCTGTGCTGCCTGCTGTTCCATCCGGATCTATGCCTCCCGGAGCCGCCACATTTACCGGATTTTGATAGTCAAAATTGCCCTCCGGTGTGTAACCACCGGTGTCCTGCTGTCTTACCACCACGCCCGATGCCAGCTGCTTTTCCAGTCTCCGCACGCGTTCCAGTACGGAGAGCTGATCCTGCTCCATCTGCGGACGGCACAGTTTGATCAGTGCCACCTCCAGCATCACTCGCTTGGATCCTGCATATTTGATTTGATTCTGCAATTCTGAAAAAATGCGGATATAACGCATCAGCGTATCATCCCGCACCATCGCTGCTTCTTCTTTCAGCTGCTCCAGATTCTCTGCGGAGACATCCAGCACATCTTCCATATTATCGGAACTTTTAAGCAGAAGCAGGTTTCGCAGATACCAGGTAAAATCGTTTACAAGCTGCGTCAGATCACGTCCCTGCATGATCATATTTTCCAGATGCAGGATCACCTGCGTAACATCCCCGTCCAACACTTCCCGCAGCAGTTTGCTGAACTCATCGGTATCCACCGCACCGAGTACATCCAGGACATGCTCATACGTCAGCTTTTCTCCTAAATAAAAGGCAATACACTGATCCAGAAGACTTAACGCATCTCGCATGGAACCGTCGCCTTTTTTGGCGATATAACGCAGAGCCTTATCTTCGACTTCGACCTGCTCCTCATCCATCAGCTCTCGCAGACGGTCCACGATCGTCGTGCGGGCGATCCGTTTGAAATCATAACGCTGACATCTGGAGAGAATCGTGATCGGGATCTTGTGTGCCTCCGTCGTCGCCAGAATAAAAATGACATAGGAAGGCGGTTCTTCCAGTGTCTTAAGCAGTGCATTAAACGCACCTATAGACAGCATATGGACCTCGTCGATGATGTAGACCTTGTACTTGCCGCTGGTCGGTGAGTAGGCAACCTCTTCCCGGATCTCACGGATGTTGTCCACACCGTTGTTGGAAGCTGCGTCAATCTCAATCACATTCATGGAATTTCCAGCGGCGATCGCCTTGCAGGTCTCACACTCGTTGCAGGGATTTCCATCAATGGGATGCTCACAGTTTACCGCTTTTGCAAGGATCTTTGCCACCGTCGTTTTACCTGTTCCTCTGGTACCGCAGAACAGATAGGCATGTCCGATACGCTGTGCCCTGATCTGATTTTTTAATGTCCGCACAATTGCGTCCTGGCCCTTCACATCTTGGAAGGAGTCAGGACGGAATTTACGGTATAAAGCAGTATAGCTCATGCTTTCCCTCTGTTTCTAAATACTTCAAAAATGTCTGTGGCAGACTCTCTGCCCTTACATCAGATGTGAAGTGACTCCCATCCGATACCGTCTCGGTTTTATACACCAAAGCTGATGCCGATGCATTTTGCTTCTTTGATCAGCTGATCATCCGGAGATACCATCTTCAGCTTGCCGGCTACATCACCAAGCGGTACTTTCTTGACTTTGCCGTTGATGATACCTACCATGTAACCATATTCCTTTTTCATGATCAGAGTTGCTGCTTCTGCACCCAGTCTGGTTGACAGTACACGGTCATACGGACAAGGGCTTCCTCCTCGCTGTGTATGTCCCGGAACGGTAATACGCACTTCGATACCGGTCTTCTGGAAAATCTGCTCTGCCAGTTCGTAGGATACGGATGGATGTTTTCTCTTTTTGATCTTTTCTTTTAATTCTTTTTTCGGAAGAGCTGCATCTTCTTTGGAGATTGCACCCTCTGCAACTGCCAGAATGGTAAAACCATGTCCGGATGCCGCTCTCTTGTGGATCGCTTCGATGATCTTATCGATATCGTAAGGGATCTCCGGAAGCAGAATGATATCCGCACCGCCGGCGATTCCTGCATGAAGTGTCAGCCAGCCGACTTTGTGTCCCATAACTTCAACTAAGAATACACGGTTGTGGGATGCTGCGGTTGTGTGGATACGGTCGATTGCATCGGTCGCAATGTCAACCGCACTCTGGAAACCGAATGTCATATCCGTTCCATAAATATCATTGTCGATGGTCTTTGGCAGATGGATGATGTTCAGTCCCTCTTCACGCAGCAGATTTGCTGTTTTCTGTGTTCCGTTTCCCCCGAGGATCACCAGGCAGTCCAGACGCAGTTTGTAGTAATTCTGCTTCATGGCCTCTACCTTGTCCAGTCCGTGCTCATCCGGTGTACGCATCAGCTTGAACGGCTGTCTGGATGTTCCAAGGATCGTTCCGCCCTTTGTCAGGATTCCAGAAAAATCTTTTGCAGAAAGCATACGGTAATTGCCGTAGATCAGACCTTTGTATCCATCATAAAATCCATAAACTTCGAGTTCCTGCACATTTGCACTGAGACCTTTGACTACTCCTCGCATTGTTGCATTGAGTGCCTGACAGTCACCGCCGCTTGTCAGCATACCAATTCTTAACATTTGCTACCACGCTCCTCTTTTTTAATACCTTCTTACGCAGATGTCGAGGCAAAAAAACTTTCGGTCTTTTCACTTCAACGGATGCCTGCGAATTGCTTCGTTACAAAGTAACGCTCGCAATTCTGTAAACATTTAATATAAGGCAGGTGGTCCCTGCCTTCGACACCACCTGCCTTGATTATATAATATTTTTCTTCCCACTACAACGGTAAAATCAATAACTTTCTGTTTCCTTATCCAGGATCACTTCCGCAAATGTTGCTTTCCTCTCCATCAGTTTTGTCAGTTTTGCCATTTTTGATACATTTCCGATCAAGATCACACCGCAGAGCTTTCCGTTCAGGAAATACAGTTTCTCATACTGCTTCTTGCTCCTGTCACAGATCTCCAGTGTTTTATAGAGAAGATTTTTGTTTCTGCCGTTATCTCCGATCGCATACAGGGAAGTATTCATACCGTTAAAGGAGAGCGGCATCTGTACTTTCTGATATTCCACGCACTCCCCGGCTGCATTGGCTCCTGCGACTTTTCCCTGCTCACTTGCCTCGGCCCAGAGTGCTGCATTTTCCCCTTCAAATTCCACGCAGTCTCCGCACGCATAGATATCTTTTTCACTGGTCTGCATTTTTTCATTTACAGCAATTGCCCTGTTTACCTTCAGTCCCATCTGTTCTGCAAGTTCTGTATTTGCACGCACACCGCAGGAAATCAGCACCAGATTGGCTGCGATTTCTTCCCCATCTGCAAGACGAACGGCCGTTACACGCTCCTGCCCTTCGATCCGATCGATCTTTACTCCGGTGCGGACCTTGATACCGACACGCTCTGCAATGCTTCCAAGCATCGCTGCCGCACCTTCATCCAGTTGTCTTCCCATCAGAACCGGAGCTGCCTCGAGAACTGTCACCTGACATCCTGCCTTTTTCAGCTCCCAGGCTGCCTCAAGTCCAAGCACACCGCCGCCGATCACGACTGTCTGTCCGTTCTTTGGGATCATCTGCCCGATTTTTTCTGCATCTTCCAGAGTACGGATCACTGCCACCTGCTCTTTTTCGCTTCCCGGGATCGGAGGGACGAAGCTTTTTGCTCCCAGTGCATAGATCAGTTTCGTGTATTTCAGACGCATGCCATCTTCAAGTGTCACTTCTTTTTCCGTTTTGTCCACTGAAATAATCTTTTTGCCGAGGATCTGATAAACCTGATTTTCCTCATACCAGCTCTCCGGTTCCACCTGGATCTGACTGATCTCAAGTCCGGCATTTAAGGCTTTTGTCAGCATCGGACGGTTATAGGTCGGATATTTTTCCTCCGAGATCATAAGAATCGAAGATGTCTTATCCCGCTCCCGGACTGCTTTCGCCGCATTCAGTCCTGCTGTACCGTTTCCAAGGATCACATAAAATTCATCGCCGTCTTTTCGGTAAGTAGTTTCTTTTTCTTCCACCGGCACAAAATTTTCACGTCCGACACCGCAGACCGGACATACTTCCAGGGAAGAATCAAAAATTTCTCCGCACACCAGACATTTCACAAGCTTTCGACTGCCTTTTGTCGTTTTCTCCGCCTTTTTATCCTGCAAAAGAGAACCGAAATGATAGCCGTATTCGAAAGCCTCTACAAGCTCCGTATCTCCCGGACGGAAACGGATGCGAAGTCCGTCCACTGTATTCATGCGAAGCTGTTTCAGACGCTCCATGATATGCGGCACGCCTTCTCCGCTCCAGCCGTAGCTGCCGAATGCACTTGCCAGTTTCCCGCCATGTGTTCCCGCAAAAATGGATGTTGTCAGATCCCAGATCGGCTTTAATGCTTCCCCAACGATCGTCGGTGTTCCAAATAAAATACCATCAGCAAATCCAATCTCTTCCAGTACCTGTGCCTGATCTGCTGTCACCATATCGTAGCTTCGCACATCAATATCACCGCTTGCTTTGATGCCTTCTTCAATCTTTTCCGCGATCTGCTTTGTATAACCATAGGCACTTACATAAGGAATGACTACCGTTTTTTTCTTATTCGGATTAACTACGGTGCACCATCTTTCGTAAGTCTCCTCTATAAAATCAATCCCGGAATCCAGCACCGGTCCATGTCCCGGGCAGATCATCGAAACATCAAGCTCTCTTACACGTTCCAGAGCCTTCAGCATAAATGGCTTGAACGGTCCGATGATGCAGTCAAAATAATATTTCGTTGCCCGCATATAGCCTTCCCGGTCTGTCACCTTGCTGACCAGCACATCCTGAAATCCATAGTGGGAGCCGAAGGAATCACAGGTCACAAGCACCTGTTCTTCTTCAATAAAGGTGTACATCGTATCCGGCCAGTGCAGATTCGGAACCAGCAGAAAACGCAGCGTTTTGTCCCCGATCTTCATCGTCTCGTTGTCATGCACGATCAGATTGCAGAATTCTCCGTTCACAATTTCCTTTAAAAACCCGGCCGCACAGGCTGTGGAAATGATCTTCAGCTGCGGACTTAATTTCAACAGACGCTGCACACTGCCCGCATGATCCGGTTCCGTATGATTGACCACCAGATAATCGATCTTTGTCACGTCGATCACTTCGCCGAGTTTTGCCATCCACTCCTCAAAAAAGGCTTCTTTTACCGTTTCAAATAATACGACCTTCCCGCCGCTTTTGAGCACATAAGAATTGTAGGTTGTGCCAAATTCCGTGTACATGATAATATCAAAAACTCTGAGCGTGTCATCCACGATTCCCGCCCAGTAAAAATCATCTCTAAGCTTTAATGTTTTCATAGCATACCGTTACTGAAAACTTATAAAAAGTTATAAACTTTTATGTTTCATTCCTACTTCAATGAGTATGCTTTTGTACTGTCGAAACAGATACTACTCACAAGTTCTTGTACTCTCCA
>NZ_WQNP01000067.1:0-530 GCF_018783905.1 Ruminococcus sp. MCC718 | reverse complement strand
TCTTTTCGGTTTGATGCTTCTGCATATCTTTTTGATACTTCTGGTGATAACGGGCTGCACTGGCTGGTATAGCTTTCTTCTTGTTTTATCAATGGAATCCCATACCGTTTCAGCTTATATTCCAGCATGATATACAACTTATTATACGGCAGGCTGTGAAACTTCTGGTTTGTCTTGTGTCCCATATCTTTTTCTTTCCGGATATTTCGGATGTCTCCCACAACCACACAGCGGATCTCTTCTTTTCTGCAGTATTCTGCGATCCATCTGGTTACTTTATGAAGGTAATCCTTCACTGTATTCTGCTTTTTCCTGTAAAGCCGCTGGATATGTTCCGATGTTTTTGGATATTTTATTCCTCTTTCCGATTGCTGTGCATACCATACAGACTGCACTCTGGCGATTTCTTTATGAAAATATCTTTCCAGAGAAAGATACTTTCTTCCCAGGATAAAAGCCCGGCCATTTCCGGAATCATAACAGGTCATCAGATTATGAAGTCCAGGATCAATAGATAAATAATGTCCATT
>NZ_WQNP01000066.1:0-528 GCF_018783905.1 Ruminococcus sp. MCC718 | reverse complement strand
ATATATTCTATCAACTCAAAACCAAATCGCAGTAACCGATCTTTATACAAAACAACAACCTTTTCAACCTGATTTTGAGATATTCGCCTGATCAATTCCTGGAGCCCTTTTTTCTTATAATTAATTCCGGAACCGATATCACTTATTATCTCAAACGGCTGTCCTTTTGCCAGAAGATATGTTTTCACATTATCAATCTGTCGTTCCAGATCATCTTTTTGTTTATGACTGGAAACACGACAATATCCAATTGTAATGCGGTTTTTAGGCTTTACATTTATTACCTGGTTGAGTTGCTCATCAGAATAATATCTATAGCCACTTACTGTAGTATGATGCGGATGAAGTTTTCCATTGGCATCCCAATTTCGTAATGTCTGGGCAGATACGCCTATAATTTTTGAAAATTCATGTATAGAATAATATTTACTCAAAGTATCAACTCCTTTCAATAATATTCTACTCTAATATCTTGCAAAACTCAACATATACTTATATAATTTTATAATTTATGTTTAACTGTTAATT
>NZ_WQNP01000007.1:0-12431 GCF_018783905.1 Ruminococcus sp. MCC718 | reverse complement strand
TGTATCTCCGGTGGAGGTTGCGGCAACCGATGAACTTCCGTATCCGAATATGGCAGCTTTCTATAATAATGAAAAGCAGAAGCAATGGAAAAAGACTGGTATCAGAAAAATTGGACGCTGGATATTCAGAATATGTCATGGGTAGAAGACACCAACAGACAAGTAGATTTTCTAATCAAGCAGTTACATTTAAAAGGAACGGAAAAAATACTTGATCTTGCATGTGGATTTGGTCGGCACTCACTGGAGTTTGCCAGACGTGGGTATGATGTTACCGGTATTGATATTACACCGGCGTACATAGATTATGCAAACGAGCAGGCAAAAAAAGAAAATTTGAATGCAAAGTTCATTTGTCAGGACATTCGCACGATCACATTTGATAAGGAATTTGATGTTGTGCTGAATATGGCGGATGGAGCAATAGGATATCTTGAAGACGATGGGGAAAATCATAAGATTTTTTCTGTCATTGCGAAAGCATTAAAAAATGGTGGAAAGCACTTTATGGATATCATGAATGAAAGCTATGCCCAAACACATTTCCCTTGCAAGTTATGGGATGCAGGAGAAAAGGGACTTACATTATCTGCTTTTGAATGGGAGAAGGATAGAAAAACGCTGATATATGGGCAGGTAGACTATATGTATGGAGAAGCACTTTATAAGCCTGAAATGAAAGAAGGAAATCCTATAAGGTTATATAGTTTGGATGAAATCACGGAGATATTCTGTAAATTAGGACTTCGTATTTGTAACAGCTTTGCTGATTTCAGTGGAAAGCCGAGTTCTGATAATGATATTCAATTGATGGTTTATTCCATACGGGAATAAATCTTCATCAAATCTTTATTTTTTTCTGTTAGGTTATATTTCAGTAAGAAATGAAATATAGAAGGAAGGATAGTAAAGATGGAAATGATGTTACAGACACAAAATCTATGTAAATATTTTAGAAAACAGAAAGCGGTAAATAATGTTTCACTTAATATCGAAAAGGGACAGATTTATGGACTGCTTGGACCGAATGGCGCTGGTAAATCTACCACATTGAAAATGCTGACCGGTATGATGAAACCAACTGCAGGAAAGATTTACTTTGATGGAAAACTTTTGGATAGGAAAGATTTATCAAAAATAGGAGCGTTAATTGAAAATCCGCCTATTTATGAAAATCTTTCCGCCAGAGAGAATTTGAAGGTAAGACAATTATTGCTTGGTACAGATGAAAACAGAATTGATGAGGTCTTGCAGATTGTATCACTTACAAACACCGGAAAGAAGAAAGCAGGACAGTTTTCTTTGGGGATGAAGCAAAGACTAGGCATTGCAATGGCATTGCTTGGAGAACCGGAACTTTTGATATTGGATGAACCTACGAATGGATTAGATCCAATAGGCATCGAGGAATTACGAGAGCTGATCCGGTCTTTTCCGGAACAGGGAATCACTGTAATTCTCTCCAGTCATATTCTCTCAGAGGTACAGTTACTTGCAGATAAAGTCGGGATTATTTCAGGTGGAATCTTAGGATACGAAGGAGCATTAAAGCAGGGAGATAATCTTGAAGATTTGTTTATGAATGTGGTAAGAAAAAACCAGAAAGCAGGTGAAATCCATGGTTAATATTATAAAAGCAGAACATCAAAAAGCCAAAAGAACCATGCGAAAAAAGTTTATCTGGGGATTTCCTCTTCTTACATTTGTCATGGCATTTATATTTACTCTTGGGATGACAAATGCTTATGCAGAAAGTGTTTGGAACTGGTGGTATACACTTTTGCTGCCGGGGATGATTGCTCTATTTTGTTATCTTTCTGTGGCGCAGGAGAAAAAGATAAAATACTATCATTTAATGACTATTCCCACAGACAGAAGAAAATTGTTGCTGGGGAAAATTATTTATATTGGGTACATGATTTTGTTTTCTAATGTGATTGTGTTTGCAGGAGCAACGCTTGGAGGCTTTCTTCTAACGACACATGTTCCAGTTGGAGGAGCGTTGATTGCAGTATTGTTTCTGACGGTTTCTGAGTTATGGGAGATTCCGGTAGCTTTATTTTTAAGTGAACGATTTGGAATGATTGTAAACCTGTTCGTCTGCCTATTTATTACCGTCAGCGGTGTGGTAATATCACAAACCAGAATCTGGTATGTACTTGTTTCTGCAATCCCTATGCGAATGATGTGCCCGTTGCTTCATGTTTTACCAAATGGACTTGCCGCAGAAGCAGGGAATCCTCTTTTGGATACGGGAGTCATTGTTCCGGGAATGTGTCTCTCAATCATCTGGTTTGTTTTTGTAACGGTTCTGTTTTTGAAATGGTTTGAGAGAAGAGAGGTGAAATAAGATGATTGGAAGATCTCTTAATGCAGACTTGCGAAAGATGAAAGGAACATCTGTGATTCTGGCACACTTACTGATTCCGATTATAACCAGCGTTATATTTTTAATATATTACTTTTTTTCACCATGGAATGAAAATATGAAAGTGATTGCATTTTATCAGGCAATAGGAGCAGGACTTCCGGTACTTATTGGAATTTTTACAGCAAGTGTGATGGAACAGGAACAAAATGCAGGTGATTTTCAAAATCTGTTGTCTTTACCGGATAAACCTGCAGCATTTTTATCGAAACTGTTGATGCTACTGGTTTTGTGTCTGTGCTCTATCCTATTGACAGCAATCATATTCGGAATTGGATTTGGAAGAATCGCATCAAGCGATATCGAAATCATGAAAGGATGTATATTTGCAGCATTGCTGCTGTGGGGAAGCAGTGTTCCACTTTATCTGTGGCAGCTGATTCTGGCTTTTCAGTTTGGAAAAGGGGTATCCATTGGAGCAGGGATTATATCAGGACTAATTAGTGCATTGATGCTTACCGGACTTGGAGATTATGTGTGGAAATATGTATTTGTCTGCTGGACGGGTAGAGTACCATATACTTATCTGCAATCTGTATTGGGAGAAACTAGTGTAGGTGAATGGTTGTCATTCATACCAGGTTACTTAATATTTACAGGGATTAGTATGGTATACTATTTTTGGTGGGTAAACCACTGGGAAGGAAACAGAATATCGGAATAGAATCGAGGGAAACTATGGCAAAAATACTGGCAGTTGATGATGAACCGGCAATTCTGGAAATGATAGAAAGCATTTTGAATAAGGATGGACATCTGGTTACCAAAGTAAGTAATCCGCTGAAACTTAATATGGAAGAATTACATCGTTATGACCTGATTTTACTTGACATTATGATGCCTGGAATGGACGGCTTTGAATTATGCAAAAGAATCAGGGCACTTGTGGATTGTCCGATTTTGTTTCTTACGGCAAAAACGGAGGAAAACAGTCTGGTAAACGGACTTTCTTTAGGAGCAGATGATTATATTTCAAAGCCATTTGGAGTGATGGAACTTCGGGCAAGGATCAATGCACATCTTAGAAGAGAGCACAGGGAACATTCTGTCCGGATGGTTTTGGGGAGGGTCTGTATTCAAATATCTCAAAAGAAACTATTGGTTGATGATAAGGAACTTCCTCTTACGAAAGCGGAGTACGAAATCTGTGAATTTCTGGCTAAAAACAGAGGACAGGTTTTCTCGAAGGAACAGATATTGGAGGCGGTCTTTGGCTTTGACAATGAGAGTAATGACAGTACCATTATCACGCATATCAAAAATATAAGAGCAAAATTTGCGGATTATGATTATACACCGATAAAAACAGTCTGGGGGATTGGATATAAATGGGAAGAGTAAAGAGAAGCAATGCACTCAGCTGGATTTTTATGAGATATGTACTGGTCATGCTTGGATCATTAGTAGGTTTGGTGATTGTTGCTTGGCTGCTGCTGTACCTTTTGATTAGTGTGGGCTGTATCTATCCGGCGAATTATGCAGAGCAAAAGATTAATGAAGCATATGATACGATTTTACGTGCGGATAAAGTAACTGCTGAGATGATTCCTGCACTTTGTGATTATGTAATCTTTTCAGAGAATGGAGAGAAAATAGGTGGAGATCTGTCAGAACAATACGAACAGATAGCATGGAATGTTGCAAAGTACGGAAACGCATCCGGGAAATATTTTTATAAAGTAATTGTAAGGGAAAATGAATATGTTGTATTGCAATATCGCCTGACACCTCAATATCATTCAGCTTTTTTGAGGGAGCATTTTATAGGACCACAGAATGTGATGAGTATTATGTCAGTGATTGGAGCGGTAGCGATTATCATCATTCCGTCCATACGTTTTGGAAAAAGAATCAAAAAGCAGATGCAGCCTGTATTAGACGCAATCAGACAAATAAAGGATCAAAATCTGGAATATGAGACATCCTGTTCCGGTATCAAAGAGTTTGATGACTGTTTATCGGCAATCGATGATATGCGAGATGCATTGCGAGAATCTTTAGAAAAGCAGTGGAAAACAGAGCAGGAAAAGAAACAACAGATGTCTGCTTTGGCGCATGATATTAAAACACCTCTTACGATTGTACGGGGAAATGCAGAACTACTTTCAGAGACTGAACTGACCACAGAACAGAAGAATAATATCACTTATGTTTTGAACGGCACAACACAGATACAAAGTTATGTAAAACAGTTGATAGATGTCACAAAATCATGGAATTGCAGTGATGTTACCTATACAACGGTGGGGTTAGAAGATTTTTTCGCAGATATAAAGGAACAGGCACTCGGACTGGTAGAAATCTATCATCAGAAAATAGATTGGAAGGCGGGACAAAGTGATAAAAAGGTAACGATTGCTTATGATCCAATGTTCCGGGCCGTAATGAATATGATTCAGAATGCAGTGGAGCATACAAAAGAAAATGGAATCATTTATATTGACGCAAAGGAGCAGGATGGCCGGCTGACATTCATTGTGGAGGATAGCGGATCAGGATTTACAAAAGAAGCATTATTGCATGGCACAGAGCAGTTTTTTATGGATGACACAAGTAGAAATGGTGAAGCCCATTATGGGATGGGACTATTTTTTGCAAAAACTGTGGCTGAAAAATATGGTGGAGGTATTAAACTTTCAAATTCTGAAAATACAGGTGGGGCGAGGGTAGAAATATTTTTCCTGAGTAGTCAAGAAACAAGCTAAATAGACCGCAATTAAGCTATACCCTCTTGTGAAAACGAGATTCTGGTGTTATTCTATTCATGGCAGTGTTAATGATGATCCTGTTCAATTGTTATTTTGTGGTGATTTAACAATACTACTTTTAGGACTCATTATCTACTGCCTTTTTTAAGTTAAAGAGAAAACTGCGCCACAGCCTTCGAAGGCCATCGCACAGCGATTTAGTTCAATCGGTATTTGGCGATTGGATAAATTTAGTTTTCATTGTAAAAACCTTTATTTTAGGGCGTTGCTACGGAAAGTAGCAGAAAAATAGTGAAATGACAGCTAATGTTTCTTGTTTGGTAAAGGTTAATTTGCTAATCTGTGAAGGAAGTAAAACAAACCGAAAACGGAGGCGGAAAAATGACTTTAGAAGAACAAATTAAATATTACAGAAAACAGGCTGGACTTTCACAGGAGAAGATGGCTGAGAAAATCGGTGTATCAAGACAAGCCATTACAAAGTGGGAAAATGGAACAGGAACACCGGATATTGCAAATCTGATGGCAATAGCAAATCTCTTCCAGATATCAGTAGATGAATTACTTTCGAATGAGAAATCAGAGAAAAAGCAGTCTAATTACATCTATGAAAGTCGTACTGAATACGATATTGATGGTAAGAAGAATTTTGATATCAAGCTTGGTGGAGCATATGCTGTAGATTTAAAGGCATATCATGGAGAAAAAATTGAAGTCACAATGTTTTCAAATGTCTATAAGAATCTTCTGGCAGATTATAAAGTAAAGATTGATGATATAAAAAACCGAATCGATATTGATCTTAACAGATTTAATGAAGCCAGTGAAGCAGATGCAAAGGAGAGTTTGGTCATTACTATTTTTATTCCAATAAAATATATTGGAAAAATCGAATTATCAGTTAATGCAGGGACACTGAATATTACTGATATAGAAAATGAACATATTGAGGTAAATGGCAAAATTAGCGAAGTTACCCTTCAGGGAAATAAAAGTGAAATTGAGATAGATTCAAATCTTGATATGCAGATCAGTGTTTTATCACATGAGGGTGCGCTTGAGATTAATCAGTTGTCAGCAACATCAAGACTTACACTTCCTGCAGATTATAGATTTAGAAGCACAAAAAAGGGAATAGCAACTCATATTTATTATGAGAGACAGGGCAAAAAGGTTGATGACTTTTCAGATGCCGAAGCAGACAATTACATTGAGTTCAATGGTATAAAGAGTGAGCTTGTGATTGTAGAGGCTGAGGTGTAGTCATGGAAAAGTATATATATCGACCGGTCAGATTCTATTTGATTACATTTGCCTGCACTTGGTTCTGGTGGCTATTTGCAATTTTACTTAATGAAGGGACGGGGCTTTATCTTGGAATGTTTCTTGGCTTGGTTTCACCTGCCATGGTTGCCGTAGTAACTGTATTTACGTCTAAGAATAAAGCACTCATTAATGATTTTAAGAAGAAGCTGATTGGGTTTTATAGAATAAAACCTAAATATATATTAATTGCAGTGCTGATATTTGCTGTGATAGTGACGGCTTCAATCGGTACATCAGTATTATTTGGCGGCAGTATAAATCAGTTTTCATTTACAGAAGACTTTTCATTTTCTATAGGTAGTACGTCTGCATTTCTTACAATTTTGTTGGTATCCTGCATAGAGGAGTTACGAAAATGTGGAAGATGCAGAAAAACGTAGAGATTACCTTGCAACTTATGATGGAACAATTTATGCAAATGGAACACATACAGTAATTGGTACTGTCTTAGTGAGAACATCTAATAAGCTCACAGCAACACAGCAAAAAGAACTTGAGCAAAAAGTCATTGATGCATTAACAAGATTAGAATAAGAATAAATGCCTGATAGACAGAGTAGAAATATGCAAGAAATTAGCAGGTGTCAAGATTTGTGGCACTATAATAAAGTCGGAAAGGGATGGTATGAATATGAGTAATGCTATAACACTAAATTATTATAATAGCAATGCTGCTGTTTTTTCTGAAACTACAAAGAATGTAGATTTTTCGGAAGTACAGCAAATATTTACAAAGCATCTCTCTCCTGATGCTTCTATTCTGGATTTTGGTTGTGGATCTGGACGTGATACAAAGTATTTTCTAAATAATGGTTATCATGTAACCGCAACAGATGGATCAGGTGTGATTTGTAAAATGGCAACTGATTACACAGGCATCCAAGTAAAACAGATGCTGTTTGAAGAACTTGATGACCGAAACCAATATGATGGAATCTGGGCATGTGCCTCCGTTCTTCATCTATCCAGAGAAAAATTACCAAATATATTTCACAAAATGCATCAAGCATTAAAAACGAATGGCATAATTTATACATCGTTCAAATACGGTACATTTGAAGGTGAACGAAATGGTCGATATTTTACGGATTTTACAGAAGGGATGTTTGAAGAGTTTGTAAGGAAGATTTCTGGACTACAGATAGAAAAAATGTGGATCACCGGAGATGTGAGAGAAGGAAGAGGTGATGAAAGATGGTTGAATATATTGCTTCGCAAGACAGATGTTTGTTGAATATTGAAGCAAACTATTATAATCAACTGGATATTGAAGCTTTCTCTCAGATGATGAAAGATCCCTCTTATTGCTACAAGTTTTACTGGCTGGAGGCTGTGGTACATATTATTTCAGAAGGAAAAAATGAGACAACATTTGATGAGATTATTAATGAAATGATTGCGAATGCCTGGTATTCAGTACGGGAATTTCATATTCATCTTAGTGGAATACAGGCAGATGGATTGGTCAGAGATGGTCTGGAAAGGGCAATTTTACAGCTGACAGAACTCAGTGATCTTCCGGCAAATGCATCTAAGATTGAAATAAAGAATGCTATTCGGGAACATCAGGCAGGTTTAAAGAAAGCAAAAGAACAGTTGACTAATATGGTGCCATATAGAG
The DNA here is from genome assembly GCF_018783905.1 of Ruminococcus sp. MCC718. Classification (NCBI taxonomy): domain Bacteria; kingdom Bacillati; phylum Bacillota; class Clostridia; order Eubacteriales; family Oscillospiraceae; genus Ruminococcus; species Ruminococcus sp. MCC718. The sequence goes on along the minus strand of NZ_WQNP01000007.1, from coordinate 4,348 downwards.
CACTGGCAGGCTTTTTTACAAGGAGTAATGAAGTGCCGGACTGGGGAAGTGTCAAACGCATTACAGCGTATATTCAAAAAATAAATGAACTGGTAACTCCTTTGCCATATGTATTGGGTGATAGCAGCAAATTGAAAAAAGAAGTGCATTTTCATCCAGACTGGGTAGCAATGATTCAGGATAATACAGTTAATATCCTTGGCTGGATTCAATATGAAAAAGTGAAATGGCTTCAGAATAATAATCCTGAAGTGCCTGGCTTGATTTATAAGCTTGCTCCAATGGATGAAAAAATGCGAAAACTGTCAAATGTGCGGAAGTTGTGGCAGGGAATTATGAAAATACAGGAAATAAGGGATATTTTCACAGGACAGCCAGTAAAAGAAACGCAGTATGATGTAGATCATTTCATTCCATGGTCTTTTGTAATGAATGATGAGTTGTGGAATCTGATGCCGATGGATTCATCCTTGAATTCGGCAAAAAGCAACCGCTTACCCAAGTGGAATCCATTTTTTGAAGTGTTTGCTGGAAACCAGTATCTGATGTATGAAATGATAAATGAAAGACCAGATCTTCACAAACGATTTGAAGCGTGTTATCGGGATAATCTGCATTCCATCTGGGCTGGTCAGGAATTGTACCGTAAAGGTAATTCTAGAGAAGTATTTTATAACATTCTGGAAAGGAACATGATGCCGGTATATGATTCGGCCAGAAGACAGGGATATGAAATCTGGAACTATGGATAGAAGGAGATCATAATACGATGGGGTTATTTGGCTTATCTCGGAAAGAAAAGGAAATCTGGGCAGCCATTATACCGTGAGGTGATTTTAAATGCATTTTTGCTCGTAACTGTGAAGGTGCTGAACAGTTAAGATGTTTTTGAGAAATAGCACAGCGAAGCATCACGAAGGGTAATGAAGAAAAATCAAAAAAATTTCCGACAATGAAGTCCTTAGATGATGTAAATAAGAAAAATGATGTAAATAATACAGCTTCAGAAGTTCACACTGGATGACGGAGAATGCAAAAATCGTGTGATTTTGTATCAGAATTAAAGAAGAGGGAAGCATTTCATGAGGAAAAATGAAAGTAAAATACGTTAGCTGATAAAGTGTATAAGCTCAAAAGGAAAAGTGCCCTTTTGAGCCTTATTTTGTGTTATTTCTCAAAAAACGGGAATTATAAAGATTTAATTCTTTACTACGGATGTGTATTGTAAAAAATTATTTTGCTATACTGACAATATCAACAGAAAAGGTGGATATTAGCGAGGTGATCAGATGAATGCAGCACGGAGAATACGATTAATTCGGATAATAGAAAAGATTGAAAAAAATCCGGAATTCAGTAACAAGCTTGGAGTGAAAAATACATCTGATTTTATATCAGATAAACAACAAAAAATGAATCACTCACAACTGGATGAGTGTTAGAAGGAGAAAAAAGATGTTATCATTATTATTTACTATTTGTATGATTTGGTTTGTTGGAAAATTTTTTATATTTGGCTTAAAAGCATCCTGGGGAATCCTGAAATTACTTTGTACGGTTATTTTCTTTCCGGTGATATTGATTGGAATGGTGGTAGGCGGATTAATGTATATAGCTTTTCCGCTATTGATCATTGGTGGGATTATCGGACTTGTAACTTCACATTCATAAAGAGTCAGAGAGGTGTTTTTTATGGGATATGATATTGAAAAAGAAAAAAGAGAAGCAATTGAAGCTGGACATAGAGCCTTAAACAGTCTTAGTACAGCAAAAGAAAATCTGAACAGTGCAAAAAACTGGGGTCTGGTAGATATGTTTGGCGGAGGATTTTTCAGTACAATGCTGAAACATTCAAAAATGGAGCAGGCGAAGCAGAATATGGAGCAGGCAAAGTATGATCTCCGTAATTTCAGCAGAGAATTAAATGATGTAAATATGGCATGTAACCTGCATATCGATACCGGAAATTTTCTTTCATTTGCAGATTATTTTTTTGATGGATTTGTTGTGGACTGGATGGTCCAGGATCGAATCAATAATGCAAAAAGACAGGTAGAAGAAGCTATTCTAAGAACAGAAAGTATCGTTAATCAATTACAGCGTATGTAAAGAGAAGGGCAATGAATCAGAAATGGTTCATTGCCCTTCGTGCGTTATGGATTATTTCAGCTTTTCTTTTTCCTCATTCAGCAGTTCAATATTCAATGCCTGTTCGCTGGCGGTCTTATCAATCCAGAGATTCAGTGAATCTATTGCCAGAGAAATTTCATCCAGTTTTTTGCTGATAAGTGCAAAATCTTTTATCTCATCATCGCTGATCCTGCCGTCGCGAGCTATCTGGATCAGGCGTGTAGTAAGAGGATTGATTTCATTCAGACTGGCAATGGTTTCCAGAATTATATTGGATAAGTCGGAAACTTTGACTTCCGGAACATAACGATGACCGATTTCGCATTTATGGGAGCAGTAATAATTGCAGAGATCCGGTCGTCTGTAAGCATCAGCCATCTGGATGATATCATAAGGTGTTGGTTCCTGTATTTCATATTCAAATTTTTCGATTTTAGAATCAGAAACAGCTGTCATCTTTTCACTGGCTTCTGATCTGGTGAGACCGGCTTCTTCCCGGCAAATCTGATAAATCGTCTTATTTTCTCTTTTAGATTGCTTTCCCATGAGAATAACCTCCTGTATATCACAAAACATTAGGATTATCGCGTTGTAAGTCCATATGCTGTACGTGTATTTCTTTTATAAATTTCATTATACTTGAAACATCAGTAAACAACAAGAGATAATAGATTTTGGCTATACGGTCCTGAAATGTGCTGCAAAAAATTATCCAAAGACATCCGTGTCCAAAAACCTTGATTTTTAATATATGCTAAGTTAAAATAAAACAAATACCGATCACACAAAATAAACGATTGAAAAAGGAGAAAATAGTGGATCTAAACAAAATATCTATTAAAAAAATCAGGGAGCTTATTGTATTTACGGCACTTCTTGTAGTTGCCCTGTGGAAGTTTGATATGGTACTCGGTGTGCTGAAAACCATATGGAGGATTATATTTCCGTTTATACTTGGTGGAGCTATCGCATTTCTGACCAATGTGCCAATGAGCTTTTTGGAAAGGACAATTTTTAAAAAGGCAAAAAAAGAAAATAAGATAGTTAAAAAACTGTCAAGACCGATAAGTCTGCTCCTTACGGTTGTATTAGTAGTTGGTGTGATCTCATTGGTAATGTTTGGTGTGATTCCGCAGCTTACACGAACAATGGGAACTTTGATGACGAGCATCGCTGATTTTATCCCGCATATGCAAAGTTGGATTCGAGAATTTTTCCATAATAATCAGGAAATTATAAAACTGACAGATCAGCTGCAGTTTAATCTGGATCAGGCAGTCAGATGGGCAATAAGCCTTCTTGGAAACGGTGCAGGAAATATGATGAATACGACAATGTCTGCAGTGGGTTCCCTGATCAGTGGATTAACAACCTTTTTCATTGCGGTTTCCTTTGCCTGCTATATTCTTTTTCAGAAAGAAAAGCTGCATGTACAGGTCAGAAAAGTATTTTTCGCTTTTCTTCCAAAACAAAAAGCAGATGCATTTCTTAAAGTTTGTTCTCTCACGTATCGGACATTTGCAAACTTTCTTACAGGTCAGTGTCTGGAAGCTGTGATTCTTGGATGTATGTTTGTCATTACACTGAGTATTTTGCGGATGCCATATGCACTCCTGATTGGAATTTTAATTGCGTTTACGGCATTAATCCCTGTTTTCGGGGCTTTCATCGGGTGTGCGGTAGGAAGCTTTTTAATCTTTATGCTAAGCCCGAAACAGGCAATTCTATTCATAATAGTATTTCTGGTACTGCAGCAGATAGAGGGAAATCTGATCTATCCCCATGTTGTTGGTGAATCTGTAGGTCTTCCGTCCATCTGGGTGCTGGCAGCCGTTACAGTCGGTGGAAACATTATGGGAATTGTAGGTATGCTTGTTTTTATTCCACTGTTGTCAGTGTTCTATACTATTTTTCGGGAATTCGTATATCTGCACCTGAAAAAACAACATATCAAACAGGTAACAGCAACAAAAATAGAAGAATATACGGAAGAAGAAATTGCTGCTATAGAAGGAAAGGAAATGAACAGAACAGAATAAAGTACATTATGAAAATTCCTGAAGATATTCAGAAGATAAAAAGGAAAAATATGTAAAGAAAAAGGCAGTGAATCAGAAATGGTTCATTGCCTTTTATGCAGGTGCGCCTAGCGGCGCACGTTTCTAACGGGTTAAAGTCCCGAATCCGCCCGGTAGTGGGAAGGATATAGCCGAAGGCA
>NZ_WQNP01000065.1:1150-10737 GCF_018783905.1 Ruminococcus sp. MCC718 | reverse complement strand
ACACCCTTGCCTTCGGCTATATCCTTCCCACTACCGGGCGGATTCGGGACTTTAACCCGTTAGAAACGTGCGCCGCTAGGTGCACATACAAAAAGCCCGGCAGATTTTCATCTGCCGGGCTTTTCATCTCACATCAGGCGGATATTTAGCATCCGCCTTTCTGTTTCGTTAAACTGCTTTTTTTGCAAACCCCTTCCCCTAAAAGGATCAGCCTTCGATTGCAATGGTCTTTTTCTGTTCTACTGCCGGTTTTGCTTCTTTCTTTGGAACAAACAGGGTCAGGATACCATGTTTGAACTCAGCCTTGATATCGGCCTGTTCTACATCTTCACCAACATAAAAGCTTCTGCTGCACGCTCCCGCATAACGTTCTTTGCGGATATAATGACCGGTTTCTTTTTCTTTCTCATCTTTGTCCAGACCTTTTTCTGCACTGATGGTCAGATAACCATTTTCAAGCGTAGCCTGAACTTCATCTTTTGTGAATCCCGGAAGATCTACAACCAGCTCATAACCATTATCTGTTTCTTTGATATCGGTTTTCATTACATGGCTGGCTTTACGTCCGTAAAGTTTCTTCTCAACGTTCTTCATATCTTTATCGTAATAAAATGGGAAATCACCAAAAAAGTCATCAAATAAATTTTCTCCAAAAATGCTCGGCATCAACATAAGTCATCTCTCCTTTTTCTAATTGCAGTAACCTTTTCGCATTCCGGGTACTTCGACCTGTACCGAACAGTTACATTTACTTTTCATTTCGCTTATCAGGACTCAGGAGGTTTTGGATTTTCGGGAACCTCTTTTTCTTATTTCCTGTTCCCTTTCTCCTCTTCCTTTGTTCTATCTGTACTATAGCACGCAACGTTAGCACTGTCAAGAGGTGAGTGCTAATTTTTTGAGATTTTTTTTGCAAACCTTGATTTTACGAGGTTTGCAACACTTTTTCTTCCTTATAATCATCACTTTTTCTTGATTTGACACCATTTTGACACCAATTTTTTATTTTTGGTGTCAGCTAATTGCTACGCTTTCCAGCCTTGTGATTTCACTCTCAATTCTGGACATCTCACTTACATGGTTATATACGTCCATTGTTACATCTATATGGGCGTGTCCCATAATATATTGAAGAACTTTTACGTCTATCCTCTTTTCTGCCATTCTGGTACAAGCCGTATGTCGCATAATGTGAGCAGATACCTTTGGTAACAATTCAGCATTTCTATGTTCAGTCTTTGCAATTTGAACTTCTTTTTTGTTATATGCGTCTACAATATTATATAAGATATTGTTTATCGCATTAGGCATGAGCGGTCTGCCGGACTTCGCCATAAAAATGAATCCTTTATAACCATCTATCTCAACATCTTTTCCTTTTTGAAGCATGAAGTTTAATTTCTTTTGTTCTTCAAATGCTCTTTGTACATCTGATGTCATAGGGATAGTTCGGATTCCAGAATCTGTCTTTGGCGTGGAAATATGGAATTTATAGCCATCTCCTAAATCTTTATAAATCAACTGATGGTCAATACTTACCACTTTTGTTCTGCCATCTACATCTTCCCAAGTCAATCCAATCAGTTCTCCGCACCTTACACCTGTTCCTAACATGATTCTAAGCATTGGATAATAGGTATTGTATACTTGATTATTTTTCACAAATTCCAGCATTTTTTCCTGTTGTAAAACTGTTAAGGCAATACGTTCTTCTGCCTGTCTACCATAATCACTGATAGAAAACTTTGCCGGATTTTTGCGGATAATATCATCATCAACAGCCATTTCCAGTGCCGGATAAATCATATTGTTAATAAATTTTATTGTAGAATATGCGTATCCTGCTTTAGAAAGTTTTGAGTAAAACGATTTGATGTGTGATGGTAAAATCTGAACAACCTTGATGTTTCCAATTTCATCTTTGACACGATTCTCCCATGTTTTCAGATAATTTGCTCTAGTGGATTCTTTCAGCTCCCTAGTAGACATATATCTTTCAAACAATTTATTAAGAGTAAGTTTTTTGATTGCTCCATCCGTTAAAATGTTATCTTCCAAGTCTTTTGCAATCTGCTTTTCCTTTTCCCTTAATTCCGGTAAATCTCTTGCATATACTGTCAGACGCTTTCCGCTTCTTATATCTGTATAACGGTAACTGTATCTACCATCTTTACGCCAGCTTTCGCCCTCTCTTAATTTTCTTCCTTTATGGTCTTTTCTGCTATTTGCCATGAGAAACATTCCTTTCTGTAATAGCCCTCTTTTTGTTCTCATGACGTGGTTATGTCTGTAAATATTATACCATATATCACAAGAAACATAAATGAAAAAGGGTGTTATTCTTCCAGATATGAGAGGTAATTTTTAACTTTTTCTACCGAATAAAGAACCCTACGTCCAATCACAATTTTTGCTCCTGCCTGTTCTCCAATCTTTCTTGCAGTAGCATGACCACAAGATAACATTGCAGATAATTTATCTATATTTACCGTTATCGGCTGTGAGGTTGGTCTTTCTTTTGTTTTGTTCATCTGTCAGTCCTCCTTTTACCGACCTGTATTATCGTCATTTTCTGCACACCAGTAAAAGTATCACTCTCCTTTACCATGTGCTTTTTACAAGCAATCAGACGGCTTCGGCAAGCTCCGCTGGTATCTCAACCATTCCCATTCCTGTGGGCTGAACCGTGTCATACGGGTGTATCATTATCCTGTGTTGCAGGTCATGGCAGAACGACTTTTCCAACGGTCGCTCCCAGATCATTGCATGAATCGCTATCTCCCGATTGGAAAAGTCACGGCGTACAACCTCTGATGGCTCACTGCAAGCACAAACGTATCTGACTGCTTTATTCACTTGTCAAAGAACTGTTAGGCTCTTGTCAGCCTGTATCAATTCATTTTTACAAATGGACTGATACAGAATGGCAAGAAAAAGCGGAACAGGAAAGAGGGGAGTTTGTTAAATCATGCTCCGCTCAAAGATTATTTAATGTTCGTCTATTTCAAATTCACATATCATTTTCAAAAGGGCTTCTCTGATACGCCCCTTTAATTCCATATCAACCACAATGTATACGTTGCCGTATTCATCGTAAAACGGGCGTAAACAGCATTTTGATATGTAGGCTTCATAGAACAGCAACAGCTTTTCTATGGCGTTTTCGTTACCGTCCACGGCTGATGATATGAGAAAAAATGATGGAAGTGTGTGTTGCTTATTCTTCATTTGTTTTCTTCTCCTTTAACTGCTTTCTGATTTCTTCAAGTGAATTTCTTCTGTGCCTGTATGATGTACTTCGGTTGATGTTCAGCTTTTCGCCTATCTCCGAATCGCTCATATCCAAGAAGAAAAACATCAATACAATGTTCCGGCTCTGCTCCGGCAACTGTTTCAGTGCTTCTGCAAGTTCTTCGTCAAGTACACGGATTTCTGTACCGCACACATCGAATGTTGTATATTCACTTTCGTAATCGTCCCATACAATCAATTTCTCAACAACAATCTCTGGAAGCTCACAAAAGGATACTTCTTTTGCCTGTCGTCTGGCTAATTCCTTGCGGTAATTACGGACAATGCCTTTCACAACCTTTTTGAGCTTACAGTCAAATTGACACTGTATTGTCTTTTGGAAGTCTGATGGTTTCAAAATCACACCCCCTTTCGCTATGAAGTAAAAAGTATGTATCCCTCTTTCCGCACCATATCTGTACGGCAAGGTGTGATTTGTTGCAGGATTGAAAAAAATTTTTGTAAATATGAAAACAGCCTATTTGCACCAATAACAAATAGACTGTTTTTAAAACATCTGATATATGAGTTTTTAATTCATGTTCAAGGACTGATGATGTACTAAGAAAAAGACGGAATAAATTCGGTTGTCGGTATAGATTGCCTGTTTTACTTAGAATCACAAATTGCTCCTTGACCCGAGCAAGCCTGTGAAAATAGAAAAAGGACAGCTCTGGTTATACCAAAACCGTCCTAATATTTTTGGACATTATAAAACAGATTACCCACAGAACGGTTTTTTTTATTTACCGAACGAGGTAATATTTTTGTTTGAATTTACAATGCATATAATATGAGTTTTTAACACATTCTAATCACATGACATGAAGTATAAACTCATGCTAGGTGATTAAAAATGAGAAAAAAGAAAGATACACACAGCTTTGATTTTCGTCCTTTAGGACTGGCAATCAGAGAAGCCAGAGAGAAAGCAGGGCTTTCCAGAAATGATTTAGGCGATAAAGTCTTTTACGGAGAACGTCATATCGCAGATATTGAAAATATCGGGAAACACCCTAGCTTTCAGTTGTTCCATGATTTAGTTACCATGTTCAATATATCTGTTGACGAGTATTTCTATCCAGCAAAAAATATTGAAAAAAGCACAACCCGCCGTCAGATAGATTCGTCACTTGATTTATTGAGTGATAACGAATTAAAAATTATTCAAGGTACGATTGACGGTATCTTGAACAGCAGAGAGAATAAGAAGTAATTTGCTTCTTATTTTCTCTGTTTTTCTATACAGGTACTTTAACACCTATGAACATGAAAGGAAAAACTTACCTATTTCAAATCAAAGAGAAAAGTTTCATAGTCCTTTACATAGTACCGTATATTTTTTCGCCCTTTTTGAATAATAGTGTGTCCCTCTGATTCTAATTTTTCTTTTTGTGCCTCAATGCCATTTGGATATTTAGCATTCAGTTCTCCGTTCGCTTTTAATGTTCTCCAATAAGGCGTTTCATCTTCGGAACGCTGATAACTAGCCCATGCCACAATAGAAACAAAAATTCCTGCTGTAATCGGTTCTGTAAAATCTGCACCACTCAACTCCGCAAAGTATTCTCGTATTGTCCCAACAGTAATCACTTTACCATAAGGGACTTTTTTCATTACTCTGTCATAGTCAATTGGCGGAGCAAAATACATTTTACTTCCCCCATATTTTTCAATGCTTTTCTGGTCTGTAATGATTTGAAATTTTGGCATATCCTTGTTATCGTGCAACATAGCATTAAAATCTTTTTTATCTTCGTTTGCCATTTCTGCCACCTCCTGCTTTAAGAATAATCTGTTTGTCATTCCTATGCAATGAGACTGTTTGAAAAATTTGTTGATTTTCGATTTGTATATTTCTTAATTCATGCTATATCATAACTAAACACAGAATCATGGAATTAAAAAATGAGCCGACAATCTATAAGTTACAATAACTTACAAATTATCGGCTCTGCGTCTTAGCGTCTGGCTCTCTGATAATTATATTTCCACGTTTCATATTGATTATAGTTTCTTGTTTGCACTTCGGACAGAATAACGGAAAATTTATCAATTCTGTATCGTTCCGTATTTTGGTTCGTGTCTTATTGTTACAAATAGGGCAAAACACCCATGATTGATTACTCATAAAAGCTCCTCTCATATTCGCTTAATCTTACAAATTTATTCTACAAATTTTATTTTTTCATAAAAAATAACTAGTCAATACCATTACTAAAGTTATCTCCAAGACATCAGCAATTTTAATATATATACGGAAAAAGTTTATATGTTTTTTCTTTATATAAGTTATATTCTTTGAAATATTTTTGTAAAACTGCTTCTTCAACATTTATTCTTATTTGATAGCAAACAAAGCTACAAATAGCAACTATCAATATAGCAGGGATATTCTTTAACGCAATACTCACGCCCAATAATGACAGAATACTTCCAGTGTAGGCAGGGTGGCGTACAAATTTATACATACCATTTGTTATTAGCTGTTGTTCTTTACTAATCTGAACATTTAATGTAAATGCCTTTTTTAAAGTTAAAACAGCTTTTATACGAATACAAATCCCGACTGCTATAATTAACATACCAATTTTTGCAAAGTAAGCAGGCAACGTCAATTCTCTTATGCAAAATGGAGCTTTTTGACTGATACATAGAAAACTAATTATCAAACAAAATACAAAATTTAAATATAACAACCATTTCGTTCCTAAATCTCTAGTGTCAATTTTTTCAGTTCTATTTTGCTTTGAACGTGTATAAAAGAAAATAAATATTTCGGAAATAAGTAAACACATTAGCAACACATTAAATATATAATATTCAATAGCACTATTAAATTTTGTCATATCGCCCATTACTATTACCTCTTATTCCTTAATTTTAAAAATTTGTTTATTTCATCAGCTTGTCTTTTGGAAATATGATAAAAATAGCAATGAATAGCTATCATAATTAAAATATAGACACATGAATACCATGTAATGTTAATTGCACTAAACGCAAACCATTTACCTATAAATGCCACACCAATGGTTATTGGATATAATATAATCATTTCAGCAATAAAGTGATATATATATTTGCTAAAATCTATAAATGATAGAAGCCAATCGACAATCACTGACACCATAAGATAAACAAACACCTGCAAAATAAAGAAACAAAATCTGTCTTTAGAATATCCTGCTATAATATTGCTTATCGTTGCATACAAAATAATAAATGTAAATGCCATAGAAAATGCAGGAAGATATGTCCTTAAAAATTTATTCATAATAGCCACTCCTTATCTTATCTCTTAGAATAGGAATATATTTTCTTGAAACAATTAGATTTTCTTCATTGTTAAGTTCTGCCAATAATCTGTGGTTAGGGTAAGGTTTAACACAGACCAGACAAGAAATATTCAATAAGGCTGTTTTGCTTATCCTTACAACATTTGACCTTATTAAATCTTGTTCAATAGCAGAAAGTGTCTTTTTACATTCAAATATTTTTTGTTGAGTGTACATAAATGTTTTTTTATCAACAGTTTCAAAATACAAGACTTCATTTAATGGTATCTGATACAGCTTTTTTTCAAAAATTCCTTGTATAAGATATTCTTGTTGACGGATATATTGAACAATCCGATTTAAAGGTTGGGTCATACTTGAATATCGTATATCTATTTCCGGTTCAGCCAAATCTTTTTTTTCCAATAGTTGCAGTTTCAATATGCTTTCCTCCATGTACTTTAATAGAAGTTTAATATTTCTCCAAAACAGTCGCAAGCACTTTAAGTTCAAATACCCTTAACAGTATGTAAAATACCCACATTCCACTTTATTCAATTAAAGTTTTATTTCCTTTGTAATTTTATAGATATATTCCTCTGGCGTGGGACGCTTATTTCCAAACAGCTTTTTGAAATTCGCCTGTACCTCTGGGTCTGTACTGTTCATGGCTTCATCAATAGTAACCTGTATATTTTCCCTTAATTCCGATACAGAGACACCGCTTGCCTTTGCACCAGCCTTTAAGATTTTTTTCATATCTCCTTTTTTTAGTCCTATCATGTAATACCCCCATGTAATCTTATTTTCTAGCCATCACTAAATAACTGGATTTATTTTTCGATACTGTATAACTTTTATAATCTGTCATAAGTAAATCCCTTCCCGCTAATATCGTTCAATATTTCCATTATAGTTATGAGCTTTTTCAAGAAGTGGACCTTTCGCCCCCATTGTAAATGCAATATCGCTACTTCTAATACACAACAATTCATTTCCTATATCAAGATTTAACTGTTTTAATAGCTGTGATGTAAACTGAATACTACCATTTTCCTTTAGAGGAAGCCACGCATATTTCCGTCCTTTATATGTAACCAATGTTCCTCGTGGAATAGACTGTTTTTCTAACTGTGGACACTCATGTAAAATATGACTTAATTTTGACTTAGATAATAGAGGATATGTCGTTACGCAAAACCCACCCGTAACCTTACTTCCTGTAAAGATAATGATTTTATCATCATTTAGCACTTGATATTCTTCAAGTGCTTGCGTTGGAAATTGAACGGTTAAATCATCATGTATCAAAGATAGTCCAAATACGAATTTTCCGCCTTTATTTAATTGTGGCATAAGCACATCTCCTTTCTCTTTCATTTTCCAGATATTCGTGTTATAATCAAGCTAGAGTAATATAATATAATACTACTCTATATATAGAGTAGCTTAAATCATTGTATTTGTCAAGGAGTGTGAAATATATGTTATCAAAATCAGCTACTATGCTTTTAGGGCTTATTACTCATCAACCACTTAATGCCTATGAAATTGTTAAAACTTTAGACTACATGAATATCAAGTATTGGTTCAATATTGGAACGTCTACTGTATATGCCACAATTAAAACTCTAGAGAAAAAGCAATATCTCGTTGGTGAAATACAGAAGGACGGTAATATGCCCGATAAAACTGTTTATTCAATCACGGAACAAGGAAAAGCAGTATTTTTGGAGACTTTGCGAACTTCTTTTTTGAAGTTCGATTATGATACGAATATTTTTTCTATCACAGCATTTTTCCTTGATTGTTTACCAGAAAAAGAACAAAAGACGCTGTTAGAACAGCGTATGACCGTTTTACAAGAATATCTTGCTGGTATTCAAAAACAACATACAGAAGAATGGGAAAAACAAGTTAATCCATATCATGTTGCCAATCTACAACGTATGACGGATATTGTCTTAGCTGAAATTAGCGGTACAGAACGACTTTTTAAAGCTACAACAAAATAGAATATATGGTAAAAAGGCTTGCGGAGCATACTATATAGAGTATGACGCAAGCCTTTTTTTAGCATTTTTTACAAACTTATTCTACAATCTTCCAGTTATCGTCCTTATGAAGCACCAGCTCATACTGTGAGATTTGTGTCATTTTCGACTTGTTATCCAGATACTTCACAGACACACTGACCTTAAGATTATCGCCATCTTTGGTAAAAACAGGATTTACCAGCTCCGAAAATACATAATCGCCGGATACAGGAGCAAGCACACCATCTTTGACATAATAGGCAAGTTCTTTTTCCGTAGCTGTCGGATACAGCTTAAAGAATGTTTCCAAGAAAGCGGTAGCGTCCTTGACGGTATCGGAACTGACACTGACATCTGCTTCCTGTACTTTCGGTTCATACTTTGATTTCTGTACCGCCGGAGCAAGGGTTGGATTCTGGGTAATGACCATTGCACCGTCCTTATCCACATGAACGGTCACGGTGTAGTTTTCTGTGACTGCCTGTGTCTGTTCTCCCTCTTTTACCTGCTGATCTACTTCGTAGGCAACGGTAAAATCGTCCGTTCCAGACTGTTCTATATTCCAGACCAGCACATTTGTAACGGTCGCACTGGTTGGTATGTCCGTTCTGATGGTATCAGCGTTCAAGTCCTGTAATTCTTTGGTAAGGTATTTACTGATTTCTGTTGTCCTTGCTTCAATGGCTTCCTTGCTTGTATCCCATGAGTAGTAGGCTTTCGCAAAGTTCTTGACGAAATTCTCAATACCGTTGGTATCGTTCAATCTTAACTGAATGATTTCTTTTTCATGTACCGTGTGGGTGTCAATGGCGGTAAAGTTCTTATACACACCAAAGCTGGTGCTTGCCAGAAGCACCGCCCACAAAAGCAGAACAGATTTCTTATGTGTACCGACTTTCATGGTACGCACCTTCTTATTCTTAGGTGCTTTCTCTGTTTTTTCTTTTTTCTTAAACATATTTCAAGTCCTTTCTATTGTTTG
>NZ_WQNP01000065.1:0-1140 GCF_018783905.1 Ruminococcus sp. MCC718 | reverse complement strand
CAAATGATGTGCTGTTGCCAGTAGGCAGAGGTCAAATCGGTATAGCCGATTGGATTTCCGGCATGATACATCTGATTGTTCCCTACATAGATTCCTACATGGGTAACATAGTCACTGGTATTGTAGGTGGAATGGAAAAAGACCAAATCGCCAGCCTGTGCCTGTGACAATGGGATATGCTGGGTTGCGTCATACTGTGCCTGTGCGGTTCGTGGCAGACTGATTCCGGCTTTTCCGTAGCACCACTGGGTAAGACCAGAACAGTCAAAAGAGGTGTTCGGGTTACTGCCACCGTAGACATACTTCCAGCCTTGATATTTCAACGCTTCATTCATAACCGCCTGTACCGTTTCATTACTGAACTGTTTTATGTTCAGATATTGGTTGACCAGCTCCACATAGAACATGTTCCCGTAGTTATAACGCCAGCCACCATTTTTACTGACCGCTATCAGGTTCGTATAGGTCACTTTTGTACCGCCAGATTTATTCTTTGCGAAATTCTCCGCAAGATTGAAGCTGTGCTTTTTTCCGTTCTTCGCCACATAGTCTGCATAGCCACCGCCATAGTTATAAGACTGAATGACCACGTTAATGTCATTCATGCCTTTGGCTTTACAGGAAGAAAGCAGGGAAGCAAAATATTTACACCCCTGCTTTATGGATTCTTCTGTACTTAATGAGTTTGGCGGTAGTCCCAGACTTTCACTGGACTGCATGACATCAGTAGCCGTACCGCCACTTTCCACCTGTATGATGGCAAGCAGGACGTTCACATACTCCGAGATACCGTTTTCTCTGGCGTATTTTTCTACCATCGGCTGATGTTTGAGGACATCAGCTGACAGGTTCATGCCAGAATAGACAGGCGAATAGCTGTTTGAACTGTCGTCATCTTCGCCGGAAATCAATATCCCGAAAAAGAGGACGATGGAGAAAAGGACTGGAAATATCGTACCTATGATAAGGATACGCTTTAATCTCATTTCTTCCGTCCTTTCTCTGGTTGCTTCGTAACAGTCTTACGATTTTGTTTTTGGTTGACCTGTTTCTGTATGGTTGTTTTCTTTTGATTACTTCTGGATTCCACTACATTTGGCTGGTTCGTTCTGGTAACACCTTTGACCTGTTGTTCCTGTC
>NZ_WQNP01000064.1:0-301 GCF_018783905.1 Ruminococcus sp. MCC718 | reverse complement strand
ATGATTCGAAAACAATCTCCTGACACGCTGCGTTTCCTGTTCGGTTCGCTCGTGTGTTAGCCGCCCTTCGCCTAAACTCGCCTCTTCGAGGCTCAGACAGCGGCTCTTTGGGGCGGCAACATCGCAAACCTCACGACGGAATCCTTGCTACCGTCAGAGCGATTTGTTTTCGAATTCATCATGGCTGTATTATTTTACGCACCATATTTTACAATGCAGTTCGTCTGCACATTGCCAAAAGCTCCTGGCCTGCCAGTGAGTGCTTAAGCGAAAAGCTTTCTCAAGCCAAAATACAGAACAT
>NZ_WQNP01000063.1:0-592 GCF_018783905.1 Ruminococcus sp. MCC718 | reverse complement strand
AAATATTTTAATCTGGAAGCCTACGCCCATGAACTGGAAGAAAAAGGACGTTATGCTCTCTGCAACAACGGTATGTTCAAACTTTGACAGGTGGTATTGCTTATGGCAGAAATGAAAGTATTTGTTATCAATCTTGATGAACAGGAAAAAGATACAGGCTGTGCGTGGTTTACACTTCCCTGCAACATAGAAGCATTAAAACAATCCATTGGTTTACCGCCGGACAGTGACCGTTATCTTATCAGTGATTATGATTTTCCTTTTGAAATCCTGCAAGATACAGACCTCGACTTGCTAAATAATGTCTGCCTTGCAATTTCAGAGAGTGAAATCCCACACGAAGATATACCTGCAATTCAAAGCGAATGGTTTTCAAACCTGCAAGAGCTGGAAGCCGGACTTTGCAATATTACATACCATCGGAACTGTTCAGATATGGAAGAAACATCAGAACATTTCCTGTGTGTGCATGGCAGATTTTATGAATACAATGAGTGAAAGGAAGTGACCGTTTATGATTGATGATATGCAAGTCTATATAGCCAATCTTGGCAAGTACAATGAGGGAGAACTGGTCGGGGACTGGTTCTCT
>NZ_WQNP01000062.1:2800-11682 GCF_018783905.1 Ruminococcus sp. MCC718 | reverse complement strand
CTATTGAAACCGCCGTGTACCGAACGGTACGCACGGTGGTGTGAGAGGACGGCGGTTAGTCACCGCCTCCTACTCGATTAAGTGATAAATAAAAGATAAAACGTGATTTACAGATCAGCCCTTGAAATAATGTTCTCTGATCGGCTCGATCGGCATTTCTTTTCCGGTCCAGAGGCGGAAGGCTTCGGCACCCTGGAAAAGCAGCATGTAAAGCCCGTTAAAGGTGGCACAGCCATTTGCGGAAGCCATCTGAAGCAGGCGTGTCTGCTTCGGATTGTAAATGATATCCGACACGATCAGTTCCGGACGAAGCATGGAAGCATCCGGGATCGGACAGGTATCTGCGTGCGGAGCCATGCCAAGGGAAGTGGCGTTGGTCAGGATCGTACTGGCTTCAAGTGCCTGCCGCAGGGATGCTTCATCAGCAAGATCCGATACTGCAGCTTTACAGGAAGTGTTAGCATTGATCGTGTCGGCAAGTTTTAGGGCACGTTCCCAGGAACGGCCTTTGCGGTTAAAAATATGCAGTGTGGATACACCGTCTAATGCAGCCTGTACGGCGATGGCAGTTGCTGCACCGCCGGCACCCAGAAGTGTCATTTCTTTGCCGATGATGTCGTGTCCGGCCTCTTTGACTGCCTGCATATAGCCGATGCCGTCGGTGTTGTGACCGACCAGTCTGCCGTTTTTATTGACAACCGTGTTAACAGCACCAATCATGCGGGCGGCATCCGAAAGATCATCGATCAGCTCACAGATTTTTGTCTTATCCGGCATGGTGCAGTTAAAACCGGCGATGTTCATACATCGCAGCCCCTTTACCGTATCTGCAAGGTTTGCTTCCGGCACATCGAAACAAAGATAGACATAGTTAAGATCCAGCAGGCGGAAAGCTTCATTGTGCATCAGAGGAGAGATACTGTGGGAAACAGGGCTTCCGAGAAGCCCTGTCAGCTTTGTGTGCCCGTCAATCACAGGAAATGTATCGTTCATAAGATCACCTCGTAAGTTTTTGTATTTTTGCGATATCGTGATGCCCGCGAATGCTTCTGCTGCAAAATAACAAAACGTCAGACGCCGGCATCCCGTCAGTTTTATGATAATGACCGGGCGTGCATCTGTCAAGTGCTGGACTTTGCGGCGGAAGTATAGTATAATTACAGGAAAAAGCAGGAATGTATGGGAGGCACAGCAATATGGACAAAACAGTACAGGTCAGAGATCTCGTGATCGGAGAGGGAAGACCGAAAATCTGCATTCCGGTCATGGGCAGAACGACAGAAACATTAAAAGAAGCTGCCGGTCATGCAATGAAAAAACATCCGGATCTGATTGAATGGAGAGCGGATTATTTTGCGGATATCGAGAACGAAGAAGTACGCAGACAGGCATTTGATGAGCTGAGAGAGATTCTGGGAGAAGTACCGTTGCTGTTTACGATCCGTACAAGAAGAGAAGGCGGAGAGGCTGATCTTTCGGCAGACCAGTATCTCAAGGTTGTATCGGATGCGATCCGGGATGAAAAGGCAGATCTGGTGGACGTGGAAATCTCCCACGGCGATGACATAGCATTTATGCTGATCTCGCTTGCACATGAGTTTGGGATCAAGACCATAGCATCCAGCCATGATTTTTCACAGACACCGAAAAAGGAGCAGATCATCATGACACTTTGCAAGATGCAGGAATTAGAAGCCGATATCCCAAAGATGGCGGTGATGCCACAGAGAGAGAGAGATGTTCTGGTACTGCTCGATGCAACATTAAGTATGAAAGAGCTCCATGCCCAGACACCGGTCATCACGATGGCCATGGGAAGGAACGGTGTGGTATCAAGGCTGTCGGGAGAAGTATTCGGCTCTGCTGTGACATTTGGGACGGCAGGAGCACAGTCCGCACCGGGACAGATCGATGCGGAAGAATTAAGGAAGATTTTGGAACTTTTGGCCGTCGTCTGATGTCAACGAAAAAATAGAACACAAGATCGCAGTTTTGACAAAATATGCACCCCTTGTCACCTATAATGGTAAGTGCTTAAGCGGCACTCCATGTAGGAGGCAGGGGGTGTTTTGTGTACTATGAAGTTTATCTGGATTTTTATTTTTTAGAAAGTTTTTTAACGGATGTGGCTCTGCTTATCCTGGTAAAAACGGTGATGCGGGAAAAATGGAAGGCAAAACGTATTGCAGGCACAGCCGTGCTGGAAAGCATGTGGTCCTGTATCGAATTGCTGCTTCCCTTTCGGGGGAGTTTTACAGCGACCTTTTTCTGGATCGTTTCCGTTTTGCTTCTGGTAAGGGGAGGACTTGGAAAAAGAACGGCAAAAGAAGTGCTCTATGGTGCATTGTTGCTTGGAATTTCAAGCTTTTGCTTTGGCGGTGCACTGTATGTGGCAGAAACGTTCCAATATATTCCGGGAATTTTTGTGAAAATGACGGTATTTCTGGTCCTGTGGATGCTTTTGTATCTGTATACGGAAACCGACCAAAACAGACAGCGGATCTGCGAGGTCAGCCTCTGGCAGTGTGGGAAAAATAGAAAAGTGAAGGCACTTTACGATACGGGAAACCGCCTTCGAGAACCTTATAAAAAACGTCCGGTAAATATCATAGAGTACGAAGCGGCAAAAGAGCTGCTGGATGGAAAAGAAAATGTGTTTCTGATTCCATACCGTACCGTAAGCGGTTCAGGGGAAATGCTCAGAGGGATAGTTTTTGACAGAATGATTGTCAGCAAAGGAAGAAAAACAGAGATTTATGAACATCCGGTGATAGCCCTTACGGGGGAACGTGTGAGCAGTGATGGCAGTTATCAGATGATACTGCATCCAGATAACCGGAAAAATCAGGAGGAGAAGGATTATGTTTAAAATGGCGACCCCACAGAAATTTCAGTTTCGAATGACAAAAGGATGGCAGAATATATGGTTCCGCAGAACAAACGAAGTGCATTATATCGGAGGCAGTGATGTGCTGCCAGCACCACTTGAGGCACAGGAAGAGGCAAAAATGCTGGAAAACCTGGAAGGCGGAGAACATCAGGAAGAGGCCAGAAAACGGCTGATCGAGCACAATTTGAGACTGGTGGTTTACATAGCGAAAAAATTTGATAATACGGGCGTTGGAGTGGAAGATCTGATATCCATAGGAACGATCGGACTGATCAAGGCGATCAATACCTTTAACACCGGAAAAAATATCAAACTGGCGACGTACGCCTCAAGATGCATAGAAAATGAGATCCTGATGTATCTTCGCAGAAACAGCAAGACCAGAATGGAAGTCTCGATCGATGAGCCGCTGAATGTGGACTGGGACGGAAATGAGTTGCTGCTGTCGGATATTTTGGGAACCGATGAGGATGTGATCTACCGCGATATGGAGACGGAAGTAGAATACAAACTGCTGTTTCGGGCAATCGCAAAACTTTCTGACAGGGAGCAGACAATCGTCAATCTGCGATATGGTCTGAACAGCTGCGACGGTAAAGAAAAGACGCAGAAAGAAGTGGCAGATATCCTCGGCATTTCGCAGTCTTATATTTCAAGACTGGAGAAAAAGATCATGAAACGTCTGAAAAGAGAAATGATACGCTACGAGCAGTGACAAAAAACTTGCTTTATAGAAAATGATAGACTATAATAAATTGCGGAATAACAGAAGAAAGTCGTAACTGTGAAGGTACTGAACAGATACGAAAAGTTTTGATGGAAACCACGGAAAGGAAATCAGATGAACGAGAATTTGCATATTCAGAGAGAAATGGATGACAAACCAGGCGAGGAATGTGGTGTATTCGGCATCTATGATTTTGACGGGAACGATATTGCACAGACCATATATTATGGTCTGTTTGCTTTACAGCACCGAGGACAGGAGAGCTGTGGTATCGCCGTCAGTGATACGGAAGGACCAAAAGGAAAAGTGGATTCCTGCAAGGGAATGGGACTTGTAAACGAAGTGTTTGATGCAGAAAAACTGGAGAATCTTCATGGAAACATCGGTGTCGGTCATGTGCGTTATTCTACGGCAGGAGCCAGCACAAGAGAGAATGCACAGCCTCTGGTACTGAATTATATCAAAGGCACGCTTGCACTTGCACACAATGGAAACCTGATCAATGCCCCACAGCTGCGGGAAGAGCTGGCATATGGCGGAGCGATTTTTCAGACGACCATTGACTCCGAGGTGATCGCATATCATATTGCGAGAGAACGTGTCAGAAGCAAGACGGCAGAAGAGGCAGTTGCCCGTGCCATGCAGAAGATCAAAGGAGCCTATTCTCTTGTGATCATGTCTCCGAGAAAACTGATGGGAGCAAGAGATCCGCAGGGGTTCCGCCCACTGTGCATCGGCAAAAGGGGAAATGCCTATGTACTAGCGAGTGAAACCTGTGCACTGGATACGATCGGTGCCGAGTTTGTAAGGGATGTACTGCCGGGTGAGATCGTTACGATCACACAGGAAGGCATCAAATCTGACACACGTCTGTGCCAAAAGCAGCAGACGGCACACTGCGTTTTTGAGTACATTTACTTTGCAAGACCGGACAGCGTGATCGACGGTGTGAGTGTCTATCATTCCAGACTGATGGCAGGAAGATATCTGGCGATGGATTCACCGGTGGATGCAGATATCGTAGTCGGTGTCCCGGAATCCGGAAATGCAGCAGCACTTGGATATTCCCTTCAGTCCGGCATTCCATACGGTACTGCTTTTGTGAAAAACGGCTATGTCGGCCGTACCTTTATCAAACCGAAACAGAGCAGCCGTGAGTCCAGCGTCCGTGTGAAACTGAATGTACTGCGTGAAGCAGTAGAAGGCAAACGAGTGATCATGATCGATGATTCGATCGTCCGTGGAACAACCAGTGACCGCATTGTGCATATGCTGCGTGAGGCAGGAGCCAAAGAAGTGCATATGCGTGTCAGTTCACCGCCATTTTTATGGCCGTGCTACTTCGGTACCGATGTGCCTGCAAGAGAGCAGCTGATTGCATACAACCGTACCGTGGAGGAGATCAGACAGGTGATAGGAGCAGACAGTCTTGGATATCTGGACTGCAGTCGCCTGCGTCAAATGGCAGGAGACCTGCCGATCTGCACCGGATGTTTTACCGGAAACTATCCGCTGGATCCGCCGATGGAGGATATCAGAGGAGAATTCGAACAGTAGATACAGGAGGAAAATATGAGTACAGACAGATACGTAAGCCCATTATCAGAGCGTTATGCAAGCAAGGAAATGCAGTACATTTTTTCACCGGATATGAAATTTCGTACCTGGAGAAAACTCTGGATCGCACTTGCTGAGACAGAAAAAGAGCTTGGACTGAACATTACAGACGAGCAGATCGAGGAACTGAAAGCACATGCAGAGGACATCAATTATGATGTGGCAAAAGAAAGAGAACGTCTTGTCCGCCACGACGTTATGTCCCATGTGTATGCATATGGCGTACAGTGCCCGAAAGCAAAAGGCATCATCCATCTGGGAGCAACCTCCTGTTATGTTGGTGACAACACCGACATTATCGTGATGACAGAAGCACTGAAGCTGGTGAAAAAGAAACTGGTCAATGTATTGGCAGAGCTGGCAAAATTTGCAGATGAATACAAAAATCAGCCGACCCTGGCATTCACCCATTTTCAGCCGGCACAGCCGACAACCGTCGGAAAACGTGCAACGCTTTGGATGCAGGAGTTCTGTCTGGATCTCGAAGATCTGGACTATGTACTTGGAAGCATGAAACTGCTCGGTTCCAAGGGAACAACCGGGACACAGGCAAGCTTTTTGGAACTGTTTGACGGAGATCAGGAGACCATCGACAAGATCGATCCGATGATTGCAAAGAAGATGGGATTCAAAGAGTGCTATCCGGTATCCGGCCAGACCTACTCCAGAAAAGTCGATACCAGAGTGATCAATGTACTGGCAGGCATCGCTGCAAGTGCACACAAATTCTCCAACGATATCCGGCTGCTTCAGCATTTAAAAGAAGTAGAAGAACCGTTTGAAAAGACCCAGATTGGATCTTCCGCCATGGCTTACAAACGTAACCCGATGAGAAGTGAGCGTATCGCATCTCTTTCTCGTTATGTGATGGTAGATGCACTGAATCCGGCAATTACATCTGCGACTCAGTGGTTTGAGAGAACCCTGGATGATTCTGCAAACAAGAGACTTTCCGTTCCGGAAGGATTTCTGGCGATCGACGGTATCCTGGATCTGTGCCTGAACGTGGTAGACGGTCTGGTTGTATATCCGAAAGTCATCGAAAAACACATGATGGCAGAACTGCCGTTCATGGCAACTGAGAACATTATGATGGATGCTGTAAAGGCTGGCGGTGACCGTCAGGAACTGCATGAACGTATCCGTGTACTTTCCATGGAAGCAGGCAAACATGTCAAAGAAGAAGGGAAAGAAAACAACCTTCTGGAACTGATTGCAGCAGATCCGGCATTCAACATGACACTGGAAGAGCTGCAGAAGAGCATGGAGCCGTCCAGATATGTAGGCCGTGCACCAAGACAGGTGGACAACTTCCTGAAAAACGTGGTGAATCCGATTCTGGAAGAGAACAAAGAACTGCTGGGCGTAAAAGCAGAGATTCTGGTTTAAATAAAAAAGAAGGATATGGTTTCCAAAATGGATTCCATATCCTTTTTTTGCTTTTGATAAAGTGATGTGGGTGTCAAAAGTCCCCAACTATGATGCCTGCGGATTGTTCCGTGCGTTGCACTCCCACAATCCTCTCCAGTATTCGCATATCGTGGGATTATCATCCCACTTTTATGCTCATATCTGGGCGGGTCCCAAGGTCTTTCATCCACCTATGAGCAAGCTCATGTGGATTTAGACCTTTTGACCCTGGCATCATAAAGTATATTCAGAAAGATCTGATCTTGATGATTTAGTTGTCTTCCAGAGTTCCCTCTGTGCTGTAAACCTGACGTTTCTTTGCCATTTCATCGCTTGCCAGGTATTCGTCGTAGGAAGTGATCTTGTCAATCAGTTTTCCGTTTGGCAGAATCTCCATGATACGGTTTGCCGTTGTCTGCACAATCTGATGGTCGTGGGAAGCAAACAGGATCACACCTGGGAATTTGATCATGCCGTTGTTCAGGGCAGTGATGGATTCCATATCCAGGTGGTTGGTAGGTTCGTCAAAGATCAGGATGTTTGCACCGGAGATCATCATCTTGGAGAGCAGGCAGCGGACTTTCTCACCACCGGAGAGTACACGGACCTGTTTCACACCGTCATCACCGGCAAACAGCATACGTCCGAGGAAGCCACGTACATAAGTTGCATCTTTGATCTCGGAGAACTGTGTCAGCCAGTCTACGATCGTCAGATCATTGTCGAACTCTTTGGTGCTGTCCTTTGGAAAATAAGCCTGAGATGTGGTGACACCCCATTTGAAAGAACCTTCGTCCGGTTCCATTTCGCCCATCAGGATCTTGAAGAATACTGTTTTTGCAAGTTCGTTGCCGCCGACAAAAGCGACTTTGTCATTTCTTCCAAGTGTGAAAGAAATATCATCGAGTACTTTTACGCCGTCGATGGTCTTGGAAAGATTCTCTACCATCAGTACTTCATTGCCGATCTCACGTTCCGGACGGAAATCAATGTACGGATATTTACGGCTGGAAGGACGGATCTCATCCAGCTGGATTTTTTCCAGAGCACGTTTTCTGGAAGTAGCCTGTTTGGATTTGGAAGCGTTGGCACTGAATCTGGAGATAAAGTCCTGTAATTCCTTGATTTTTTCTTCCTTCTTTTTGTTTGCTTCTTTCATCTGACGGATCATCAGCTGACTGGATTCGTACCAGAAGTCATAGTTACCGGCATAGAGCTGAATTTTGCCATAGTCGATATCTGCGGTGTGGGTGCAGACCTTATTCAGGAAATAACGGTCATGGGATACCACGATCACCGTATTTTCAAAGTTGATCAGAAATTCTTCCAGCCATTCGATCGCACCGAGATCCAGGTGGTTGGTCGGCTCGTCGAGAAGAAGGATGTCCGGATTGCCGAATAGGGCTCTTGCAAGCAGGACTTTGACCTTTTCATTACCGTTTAAGTCGCCCATCAGAGTATAATGCAGATCCGGTTCAATGCCAAGACCGTTTAACAGTGTGGCTGCATCAGATTCTGCTTCCCAGCCGTTCATCTCAGCAAATTCGCCTTCCAGTTCGCTGGCACGGATACCGTCTTCTTCGCTGAAATCCTCTTTTGCATAAATGGCATCTTTTTCTTTCATAATATCATAGAGACGCTGATTTCCCATGATAACCGTGTCCATGACCGTGAACGCATCATATTTAAAGTGGTCCTGCTCCAGGACGGAGAGACGCTGTCCTGGTGTGATGACAATATTGCCGTTGGTAGTGTCGAGCTGACCGGAAAGAATCTTCAGGAATGTGGATTTGCCGGCACCGTTGGCACCGATCAGACCGTAGCAGTTTCCCTCTGTAAATTTAATATTTACATCTTCAAATAATGCTTTCTTACCGATACGCAGAGTCACATTGTTTGCACTAATCATTTTTAACCTCCAGAAAGTATATTGTATACAATAATAATCGAACGAAATACATACAAAATCAGCTGTATGTATTCTGGTCAGTATCACTGACATTTTACCTGTTCTATTGTAACCGAAAACAGGAAAAAAGCAAGAGCCAGAACGAAATAACTGAATATAAGAAGCAAAATAATGGGTTCATGTTAAAAAAACAAGAAAAAATAACTGGATATTCTTGAAATTTTGTAGTATCTTTGCATGGTATGTTGTTAAATTAAGTGGTATATTATGATATCATGATGTTGGAGTCAAAAGTCCCCAACTATGATGCCTACGGATTGTTCCGTACA
>NZ_WQNP01000062.1:0-2790 GCF_018783905.1 Ruminococcus sp. MCC718 | reverse complement strand
CCACTTTTATGTCTACGCTCCGCTTCGGTCGGAGCAAAACGAACATCCACTGGATGTTCTGCTCCATATCGGGGCGGGTCTCAAGGTCTTTCATCCACCTATGAGCAAGCTCATGTGGATTTAGACCTTTTGACCCTGGCATCATATCATAGAAAAATTGAAGTGAATGAAAGTAGGTGTAGATTATGTGTGGAATTTGTGGAATAGCAGGAAAATACGACAAACAGAAGCCGGTAATCGAAAATATGATGAAAAGTATTTATCACAGAGGTCCGGACGGCGGCGGAAACTATATAGATGAGGATGTTGCACTGGGATTTCGAAGACTGAGCATTATTGATCTGGACTACGGCAGTCAGCCGATGTTCAATGAGACGGGCGAAGTTGTCATCGTATTTAACGGTGAAATTTATAATTATCAGGAACTTACGAAAGAACTCCAGGCAAAAGGACATGTGTTTGCAAACCATTCTGATACAGAATGCCTGATCCATGCATATGAAGAATACCACGAGAAAATGCTGAAAAAGCTTCGCGGAATGTTTGGATTTGCCATCTGGGACAGCAAAGAGAAAACATTATTTGCAGCCAGAGACTTTTTTGGCATCAAACCATTTTATTATGCGGAAATCAATGGAAATCTGGTCTTTGCATCCGAGATCAAAGCAATCCTGGAATATCCGGAGTATAAACGTGAGCTGAATGAAAAGGCTCTGAGCCATTATCTGAGCTTCCAGTATTCTGCTATGGATGAGACTTTTTTCAAAGGCATCTATAAATTAAATCCGGGATGCTGTCTGAAATACAAAGACGGCAAATTAAAAGTTTCCCGTTATTTTGATCCGACACTGGTACCGGAGAAGCATCAGGATGAGAAAGCGATCGTAGAAGAGATCAAGGAGCGTGTTGCCGAGTCGATCGAGGCACATAAGATCAGTGACGTAGAAGTAGGTTCTCTGTTATCCGGTGGTGTGGATTCCAACTACATTGCAGCACAGGGACATTTTCAGAATACATTTACGGTAGGATTTGCAGAAGACAACGGCAGATACAGCGAGATGGAGCGTGCAAGAGAGATTGCAGATTATGCGGGAAGTACCTGCCATCAGAAAGTGATCACACCGGAAGAATACTGGGCAGTGCTGCCGAAAGTGCAGTATCATATGGATGAGCCTTTAGCCGATCCGTCCGCAGTTGCCCTTTGGTTTGTAGACGAACTGGCAGCAAGCAAGCTGAAGGTAGTTATGTCCGGAGAAGGTGCGGACGAGTTGTTTGGCGGATATGTGATTTATCATGAACCAGTCTCTTTACGTCCGTTTAAAGTATTGCCGGCAGGTCTGAAAAAGAAGATCAAAGAAAAACTGGAAGACAACAAAAAGAATTTTAAGGGAAAGAATTATCTGATCCGCGGATGTACACCGATTGAGGAGCGTTTTATCGGAAATGCTTATCTGTTCCATCCAAAGGAAAAAGCAAAAGTCTTAAAGAGCAGCATTCCGGCAGAAGATCCGAAGACACTGACGGCAGCCTGTTATCAGAAAACCAGAAAACTGGATGATACCGCACGTATGCAGTATATTGACCTGAAATTCTGGCTGATCGGAGATATCCTTCAGAAAGCGGATAAGATGAGTATGGCACATTCTCTGGAGACGCGTGTTCCGTATCTGGATATTGAAGTTTATAAGACGGCCAGAAAACTTTCTTTTGATAATAAAATCCGCAAGACGCAGACAAAATATGCCTTCCGTGAAGCTGCACACAGCATTCTTCCGGAGCAGGTGGCAACACGCAAAAAACTGGGATTCCCGGTACCGACACGTGTATGGCTCAAAGAAAAGAAATATTATGATAAAGTACGTGCTGCATTTGAAAGCGAAGCATCGAAAAAATTCTTCCAGACGGATTACCTGATCAGGCTGATGGATGATCATTATAATGGTCTGGCAGATAACAGCCGTAAAATCTGGGCAGTCTATACCTTCCTGGTATGGTACGATGTCTACTTCGGTGAGCAGCAGAGTGCTTAATAAAATGGGAGAACTTTACTTATGATAAAGAAAAAAGGTGCGATTTTTGATATGGACGGTACGCTTCTGGACTCTATGTGGGTCTGGAGGCAGATTGACGTGGATTTTCTTGGCAGAAGAGGATTTGAAGTGCCGTCGGATTATCTGGAGATGATCACACCGATGGGGTATTACCGGGCTGCCGAGTATACGATTGAGCGATTCGGACTGAATGAAAAGCCGGAAGATCTGATACAGGAATGGCATGGGATGGCAGCAGAAGCCTATGCGAAAAAGGTGGAGCTCAAATCCCATGCAAAAGAATATCTGCTGAAACTCAAAAAGGCCGGTACACGCATCGCTGCGGCGACCTCATCGGCTTACGAGCTGATTGCACCCAGCCTTGAGCGAAATGGCGTGCTGGAGTGCTTTGATGCATTTGTGACTACCATGGAAGTGCCACACGGCAAAGATTTCCCGGATGTTTATCTGGAAGCGGCAAAAAGACTGAAACTTTCGCCGGAAGAATGCCTTGTCTATGAAGATATCTATAAAGGAATCTGTGCGGCGAAAAGTGCAGGGTTCAAAGTTGTGGCCATGCGGGAAGAAGCATCTATTGATGACCAGGAGAAAATCCGGCAGGCATCAGATTATTACATAAAAGATTTTGTGGAACTCCTTAAATAAAAATTGACTGTTGTTTTCCCGGCAGGTGTAAAGAACTGAAATGCCGCACATTTTAAAATAGTGTTTGCAAAAGAATAGTATTGCATGTGCAAAT
>NZ_WQNP01000061.1:0-2744 GCF_018783905.1 Ruminococcus sp. MCC718 | reverse complement strand
CATAACGTATGGAAGGGAACCCGGTGAACTGAAACATCTAAGTAGCCGGAGGAAAAGAAAGAAACATCGATTCTGGGAGTAGCGGCGAGCGAAACCGGAGGAGCCTAAACCAGCGTGCGTGCATGCTGGGGTTAAGGACTGCAACAAGTGACCGGAAGGTTAACAGAATGGTTTTGGGAAAGCCAGCCATAGAGGGTGAAAGCCCCGTATGTGAAAACCGGAAGGAGCGGCAGGATCCAGAGTACTACGAGACACGTGGAACCTTGTAGGAAATCGGGGGGACCACCCCCCAAGGCTAAATACTCCTTAGTGACCGATAGCGCATAGTACTGTGAAGGAAAGGTGAAAAGGACCCCGGGAGGGGAGTGAAAGAGAACCTGAAACCCTGTGTTTACAAGCTGTGGAACATCATTATTCGATGAACCGCGTACTTTTTGTAGAACGGTCCGGCGAGTTACGCTTACTGGCAAGGTTAAGCACTGAAGGTGCGGAGCCGGAGGGAAACCAAGTCTGAATAGGGCGATGAGTCAGTAGGAGTAGACCCGAAACCGGGTGATCTATCCATGTCCAGGTTGAAGCTGCCGTAAGAGGTAGTGGAGGACCGAACGCACATCCGTTGAAAAGGGTGGCGATGAGGTGTGGATAGGGGAGAAATTCCAATCGAACCCGGAGATAGCTGGTTCTCCTCGAAATAGCTTTAGGGCTAGCCTCGTATTAGTCTAGTGGAGGTAGAGCACTGAATTTCCTAGGGGGCGTCAAAGCTTACCGAAGAATATCAAACTCCGAATGCCATATAGATGATGTACGGGAGTCAGACTGCACGAGATAAGTTGGGCAGTCAAAAGGGAAAGAGCCCAGACCGCCAGCTAAGGTCCCAAAGTGTGTGTTAAGTGGAAAAGGATGTGGGATTTCGAAGACAACTAGGATGTTGGCTCAGAAGCAGCCATACATTAAAAGAGTGCGTAATAGCTCACTAGTCGAGAGGTCCTGCGCCGAAAATGTCCGGGGCTGAAACACAACACCGAAGCTGCGGAACCCGCAAGGGTTGGTAGAGGAGCATTCTTAAAGGAACGAAGCAGTACCGAAAGGAGCTGTGGACTTTTAAGAAGAGAGAATGCCGGAATGAGTAGCGAGAGTAAGGTGAGAATCCTTACGGCCGAATATCCAAGGTTTCCAGGGTAAAGCTGATCTGCCCTGGGGAAGTCGGGACCTAAGGCGAGGCCGAGAGGCGTAGCCGATGGACAACAGGTTGAGATTCCTGTACTACAGTATGACAGAACTGTGGGGACGCAGAAGGAGAGCACTACCTGGAATGGAATCCAGGGGCAAGCACAGGAGGGGTACGGCTGGAAAAACCGCCGTGCAACCCAAAGGTGTGACGCATACCGAACTAAAGTAGGGAAATGTGTGAGCCGGCTGCCGAGAAAAGCCGCTATTGTTTGTACTGTACCCGTACCGTAAACCGACACAGGTGGATGAGGAGAGAATCCTAAGGCCGACGGAAGAAGCATTGCTAAGGAACTCGGCAAAATGACCCTGTAACTTCGGGAGAAAGGGTGCCTCGAAAGAGGCCGCAGAGAATAGGCCCAAGCAACTGTTTAGCAAAAACACAGGTCTATGCAAAACCGCAAGGTGAAGTATATGGGCTGACGCCTGCCCGGTGCTGGAAGGTTAAGGGGAGATGTCAGGAGACGAAGCATCGAACTTAAGCCCCAGTAAACGGCGGCCGTAACTATAACGGTCCTAAGGTAGCGAAATTCCTTGTCGGGTAAGTTCCGACCCGCACGAAAGGCGTAATGATTTGGGCGCTGTCTCGGCAATGCATCCGGTGAAATTGAAGTGCCAGTGAAGATGCTGGCTACCCGCGCCAGGACGGAAAGACCCCATGGAGCTTTACTCCAGCTTGATACTGGGATTCGGTATTGTATGTACAGGATAGGTGGGAGGCTGAGAAATGGTGACGCCAGTCGCCATGGAGCCGCTGTTGGGATACCACCCTTGCAGTACTGGATTTCTAACCAGCAGCCGTTAACCGGCTGGGGGACAATGTCAGGTGGGGAGTTTGACTGGGGCGGTCGCCTCCGAAAGGGTATCGGAGGCGCTCAAAGGTTCCCTCAGAATGGTCGGAAACCATTCGAAGAGTGCAAAGGCAGAAGGGAGCTTGACTGCGACACCGACGGGTGGGGCAGGTACGAAAGTAGGACTTAGTGATCCGGTGGTATTAAGTGGGAATGCCATCGCTCAACGGATAAAAGCTACCCTGGGGATAACAGGCTTATCACTCCCAAGAGTTCACATCGACGGAGTGGTTTGGCACCTCGATGTCGGCTCATCGCATCCTGGGGCTGTAGTAGGTCCCAAGGGTTGGGCTGTTCGCCCATTAAAGCGGTACGCGAGCTGGGTTCAGAACGTCGTGAGACAGTTCGGTCCCTATCCGGCGTGGGCGTAGGATATTTGAGAGGAGCTGACCTTAGTACGAGAGGACCGGGTTGGACTGACCTCTGGTGCACCGGTTGTCATGCCAATGGCACAGCCGGGTAGCCAAGTCGGGAAGGGATAAACGCTGAAGGCATCTAAGCGTGAAGCCCCCCTCAAGATGAGATATCCCCCGCATAAGCGGTAAGACCCCTTGAAGACGACGAGGTAGATAGGGCAGAGGTGGAAGTGCAGTAATGTATGGAGCTGACTGCTACTAATAGGTCGAAGGCTTAACCAAGCACGAGAGTGTGAGGTTCAGGATAGAA
>NZ_WQNP01000006.1:0-48804 GCF_018783905.1 Ruminococcus sp. MCC718 | reverse complement strand
TCTCTGTTTTTTCGTGTTTTGTAATTTGGCCTGAAAGGACTGTTCCGCTTAAGCGACCCCCGGCAAGCCAGGAGCTTTTAACAATGTGCAAACGAACGGTATCGTAAAAAATAGTGCGTAAAATAATACAGCCATGATGAATTCGAAAACAAATCGCTCTGACGGTAGCAAGGCTTCCGTCGTGAGGTTTGCGATGCTGCCGCCTCAAGGAGCCGCTGTCTGAGACTCGAAGAGGCGAGTTTAGGCGAAGGGCGGCTAACCGACGAGCGAACCGAACAGGAAACGCAGCGTGTCAGGAGATTGTTTTCGAATCATCATGGCGTACTATTTTTTACAAAACTATTTTATGGCGTTCATTTGCACATTTACAAACCTTCTGCACAGATCATTTGCACATGCATAAATCTTCCATGTATGCTTAGTCGCGTAAGAGGCTGCGTACCATCTCTGCGGTAAACACAACTTCGGAAACACGGTTAACTTCGATCTGATACAGTGCATTTGCTGCGATATGTTCGGCGGCCTGTTCCAGATCACGGATTCCGGAGGTGTTGGAGAACAGTTCAATTACAGCATCCAGTGCTTCGTCTGTCATCTTGCACTCATTCTCTTTGAGGCTCATACGTTTGAGAATCTTCGGCAGTGCAAATTTGGAGAAGATGATCTTTTTCTCATCCGGTGTGTAATCCGGGATGTCGATCACGGCAAAACGTGACATCAGAGGTGCACTGATCTGCTCTTTGTTGTTGGCTGTGGCGATAGGATAAACGCCGGTCGTTGGAATCATACATTCCATATAGTTATCGGTAAAGCCGAGGTTGTCAAGCAAAGTCAGAAGCACGTCTGCCGGATTGCCGTTTCCCTTGCCGGAGGCTGCCTTATCCAGCTCGTTGATGATGAAGACCAGATTGGACTCTCCGGATACTGAGAAAGCCTCCATAATGATTCCGGGTTTTGCGTTTGCATAGACACGGGAGCTTCCGGTCAGCTGTTCCGGATCGTTGATGGAGCTCATGTCAAGCGTAGTCCAAGGAAGACGCAGGATACGTGCAACGGCATAGGCAATCTGAGATTTACCGGTTCCGGCAGGGCCGACCAGCAGCAGACCATATGCCGGCAGGGTATGCGTGCGGTTGATCTGGATGATCGTCTCCATGATACGCTGTTTGACGCGTTCCATACCGTAAAGTTCTTCATCGAGAATACGGCGTGCAGCAACCGGATCGATGGCTTCGAAGTAATTGCTCTTCCACTGAATGTTCATCATGATGGAGAGGGCACGCTGGGCATGGCGGCGTTCTTCAGGGGAAACTTCATGGGAACGTGCAACGGCAAGGTTGCGTCTTGCCCACAGGCGGATATTATCCGGCAGGGTGCGGCCGGCACAGATCATAAAGTCTGTGATGCTCTGAAGGCTGGTCAGTTTCATCTCATCGCCGACTTCCTCCAGATCTTCGTCTTCACATTCTTCCAGAAGCGGAGCATTGCTTGCAAGCAGACGTTCAATCATGAACTGAAGGAAACCATCCTCTGCAGAAAGCTTGGTGCCACCGCCGAAAGCAGTCTCGCGGATACGGTAAACCATATAGCCGCCCTCCCGGTTTTCACCGGATAAACGAACCGGAATGTGATTTTCACCGAGCCAGCGGAGCAGGCTTACAAAGCGGGCATCCACTTTTTTGATATCAGCGATTACAGTAGAACCATCATCTTCTTTAAATTCAAAAGCGGTACGCTTGTTCTGATTGGTAAACGTTCCGCAGGAGTGATGTTTCCAGGCTTTTTTGCTGTTGTCAAGGACAAGAAGCGGTTTGTCTGCGGAAGAAACATTTTCGTCGGAAGCAAAGGTGGTATAAGTACATTCCGGAACAGCATCCGGTTCCGGGGTGTTATTGAAATCAAATACAGGCATAAAAAAACTCCTTTCATCATTAGCACCAGAAAGAAAAGCGAAATATTGCAAAATCTTCTGTGTGTCAAGTGTATCATGGATTGCTGGCCGGCTCAATAGTATTTTCGCATCAATTTCACCGGAACAAAATCCACAGTCATCTCTTGACAAATCCGTCTGCCTTCGCTATGATTAACATGGACAAAGGCGAGGAAGAAGAGGAGTACATACACAGCTCTTTCAGAGAGGGTTTTTCGCAGGCTGGAAGGAAACCTAAGGATGCGTGGATGGAAGGTAGCTTTGGAGCCGGAGGGCAGAACGAGTTCTGTGACAGGCGGTATGCAGATAAGTATACGCGGACAGGACAGTAAGCTTTCACGTGACCCGACGTTAAAGGGAAATGAGGTATGCATCCGTCTGTGATGTATATGAAAAAAGGTGGTACCGCGTAAATGACGCCCTTTGCAGAATCTCCGTTTCCGGGGATGATGCAGAGGGCTTTTTTCGTTGAAACATTCCGTCTGGAGTGTATTTGATTTAATGTGCAGAACAAACAACAGCAGGAGGACAACATGAGCAAAGAATTGGCAAAGACTTATGATCCGAAGGGAATCGAGGATCGTATTTATCAGAACTGGTTGGATAAGAAATATTTCCATGCGGAAGTCGACCGCAGCAAGAAACCGTTTACGATCGTTATGCCGCCGCCAAACGTAACCGGTCAGCTGCATATGGGACATGCACTGGACAACACGATGCAGGATATCCTGATCCGCTATAAGAGAATGCAGGGCTATAATGCACTGTGGCAGCCGGGAACAGACCACGCGGCGATCGCTACGGAAGTAAAGGTCATCCAGAAACTCAAAGAGCAGGGCATTGATAAAAACGATATCGGACGTGAAGAATTCTTAAAACACGCCTGGGAGTGGAAAGAGGAGTACGGGGGACGTATCGTAAATCAGCTGAAAAAACTGGGTTCTTCTGCTGACTGGGACAGAGAACGTTTCACAATGGATGAGGGATGTTCCAAAGCAGTTGAAGAAGTTTTCGTAAAATTATATAACAAAGGTTATATCTACAAAGGTTCCAGGATCATCAACTGGTGTCCGGTATGTAAAACTTCCATTTCAGATGCAGAGGTAGAACACGTAGATCAGGACGGATTCTTCTGGCATATCAATTACCCGATCGTCGGAGAAGAAGGACGTTTCGTGGAGATCGCGACCACTCGTCCGGAGACACTGCTTGGAGATACGGCCGTTGCCGTAAACCCGGAAGATGAAAGATACCAGGATCTGGTCGGCAAGATGCTGAAGCTGCCGCTGACAGACCGTGAGATCCCGGTGATCGCGGATTCTTACGTAGATAAAGAATTTGGAACCGGATGCGTAAAGATCACACCGGCACACGACCCGAACGACTTTGAGGTTGGCAAGAGACATAATCTGCCGGAGATCAATATCATGAATGACGATGCGACGATTAACGAACTGGGCGGCAAATATGCAGGTATGGATCGTTATGAGGCAAGAAAAGCCATGGTAGCAGACCTGGATGCACTGGGACTTCTGGTAAAAGTTGTTCCGCATACACACAGCGTCGGTACACACGACCGCTGTAAGACAACCGTTGAGCCGATGATCAAACCGCAGTGGTTTGTAAAGATGCAGGAGATGGCGAAACCGGCGATCGAAGCTCTGAAAAAGAACGAGTTGAATTTTGTACCGGATCGTTTTGACAAGATCTATCTGCACTGGCTGGAGAACATCCGTGACTGGTGTATTTCCAGACAGCTCTGGTGGGGACATCGTATCCCGGCATATTACTGTGACGAGTGCGGCGAAGTGGTCGTTGCAAAAGAAATGCCGAAGGTCTGCCCGAAATGCGGATGCACACACTTTAAACAGGATGAAGACACACTGGATACCTGGTTCTCTTCCGCACTGTGGCCGTTCTCCACACTTGGCTGGCCGGATAAGACAGAAGATTTTGATTACTTCTATCCGACCGATGTGCTGGTAACCGGATATGACATCATTTTCTTCTGGGTGATCCGTATGGTATTTTCTGCGATCGAGCAGACCGGAAAAGTGCCGTTCCATCATGTACTGATCCATGGTCTGGTGCGTGATTCCCAGGGAAGAAAGATGAGTAAATCTTTAGGAAACGGTATTGATCCGCTGGAAATCATTGACCAGTACGGAGCAGATGCCCTGCGTCTGACACTGATCACCGGAAATGCTCCCGGAAATGACATGCGTTTCTACATGGAGCGTGTGGAGGCAAGCCGTAACTTCGCAAACAAGGTATGGAATGCATCCAGATTTATCATGATGAACCTTGAAAAAGCAGAAGTTCCGGGTGAAATGCCGAAAGATCAGCTGACGGCAGCCGATAAATGGATCCTCTCCAAAGTCAATACACTGGCAAAAGAAGTAACCGAGAACATGGATAAATATGAACTGGGTATTGCCGTTCAGAAAGTGTATGATTTTATCTGGGAAGAATTCTGCGACTGGTACATCGAGATGGTAAAACCGCGTCTGTACAATGACGGGGATACCACAAAATCAGCAGCACTTTGGACACTGAAGACGGTTCTGGTAAATGCTCTGAAACTGCTGCATCCGTATATGCCGTTTATCACAGAAGAGATCTTCTGCACGCTGCAGTCCGAGGAAGAATCCATCATGATCTCCAGATGGCCGGAGTTTACCGAAGAGTGGCATTTTGCAGAGGATGAGGCAGCCGTTGAGATGATCAAAGAGGCAGTCCGCGGCATCCGAAACGTGCGTACAGGCATGAACGTACCGCCAAGCAAGAAAGCAAAAGTATTTGTCGTATCCGAAAGCGAGAATGTGAGAAATACGTTCGAAAACGGAAAAGTATTCTTTGCAACCCTTGGAAGTGCAAGCGAAGTGACGGTTCAGGCAGACCGCAGCGGCATCGACGAAGATGCAGTATCTGCCGTGCTTCCGGAGGCAGTCATCTATATGCCGTTTGCAGAACTGGTTGACATCGACAAAGAGATCGAGCGTCTGCAAAAAGAAGAACAGCGTCTGACAAAAGAGCTGGCACGTGTCAACGGCATGCTGAGCAATGAGCGTTTCATGAGCAAGGCACCGGAGAGCAAAGTTGCAGAGGAACGTGCAAAATTAGAGAAATACAGCCAGATGATGGATCAGGTAAAAGAAAGACTGACTCATCTTCAGGCAAGATAGGAAACAGGATGCCTCCGGCATTCTTACTGTGAAAAAAGTGGTTCTGTACTTTGTGCGGGACCACTTTGCAGCATCAGGCAAAACAGGACACAGGAAGGGAAATGCTTATGTCATTGCAGTTGATCTACGGCCCATCCGGCAGTGGAAAATCGTATACACTTTATAAAAAAATCATAGAGCAGTCCATACGGGAGCCGGACCGGGAGTTTATCGTGATCGTTCCGGAGCAGTTTACCATGCAGACACAGCGGGAACTCGTAGAACTGCATCCAAACAGGGGAATTTTAAATATTGATGTGCAGAGCTTTTTGCGTCTGGCATGGAGGATCTTTGAGGAAGTCGGGGTGGATACACACACCGTTCTGGAGGACACCGGAAAGAATCTGCTGCTGCGGCGTGTGGCATCCCGTCAGAAAAATGATCTGACGGTGCTTGGACGAAATTTTCGCAAGCCCGGCTATATTTCGCAGGTCAAATCCATCATTTCTGAGCTGAAGCAGTATGATGTTTCACTGGAAGAACTGGATGAGCAGCTGCGTTCGGGGAAAAAAGATGCATTATCTTATAAATTACAGGATATTCGAAACCTGTATGAGGGATTTCAGGAAGAACTTCAGGGAAAGTACATTACTTCGGAAGAGATCCTAGAAGAGCTCTGTTATGTCGTAAAAAAATCTGAAATTTTAAAAGGCTGTGTGGTCGCCCTGGATGGATTTACCGGATTTACGCCGATCCAGAACAAGCTGCTGAGGGAACTGATGCAGACGGCGGAGAAAATCTATGTCACGGTGACGTTGGATGCCTGGGAAGATCCGATGAAAAAGGTTTCCATGCATAAACTCTCTTATCTGAGCAAAAAGACGATACAGCAGCTGGCCGGGGCGGCAAAAGAATGTGGCTGCATGCTGGAAAAGCCGGAAGTGCTCGGAAAAGAAGGAAGCATCCGTTTCAGAAGTGCACCGGCACTTCGCTTTCTGGAGAGACATCTGTTCCGACCGGGCAATCAGATTTATGAAGCCCAAGATTCACAGAAGCTGGAGCGGGAGATGTCTTTGCATGTGGCAAGAGATGCGAAAGCAGAGGCAGAATTTGCGGCACGGACGATCTGGCATCTGGTGCGTGAAGAGAATCTGCGTTACCGGGATATTGCCGTGATCACCGGGGATATGGAATCATTTGGTGACCATATGAAAAAGGAATTGCAGCAGAAAGGCATTCCGTGTTTTATCGACCGCACCAGGAAGCTCCTCTTAAATCCGCTGGTTGAATTTCTGCGGTCGGCCCTTCAGATCGCAGCCAAAAGCTTTCGCTATGAAAGCGTGTTCCATTATCTGCGGACCGGGCTTGCGGGGCTAAAAAAGGATGAGATCGACCGGCTGGAAAACTATGTGCTGGCAAATGGGATCAACAGCCGCAGACGCTGGGAAGAGCCGTGGGATGAACAGGAAGAACCGTTCAAAGAGAAGATCCTGCCGCCGCTGCTTGCCTTTGTGGATCAGGTCAGAGAAAAGGATGGGACGGTGCGTCAGAAAACAGAAGCACTTTATGATCTGATGGTGCATTATGGTATTGAGCAGAAAATGCAGGATTACCGGGAAAAATTTGAGCAGGAAGAGGCTTATGACCTTGCAAGAGAATACGAGCAGATCTACGGCATAGTGATCGAGCTGTTTGACAAACTGGTGGAGCTGCTTGGTGATGAGCCGATGAGCCTTCAGGAATATACCGAAATCCTCGATGCCGGATTTGAGGAGGCCAAGGTTGGCATGATCCCTCCGACGATGGACTGTGTGCTGGTCGGCGATATCGAGCGTACCAGGTTAAAGGACATCAAAGTACTGTTTTTTCTGGGGCTGAATGACGGCTGGGTGCCGAAAAAAGAAGAAAAAACCAGTATTCTCTCCGATATGGACCGGGAAACCTTATCCGAGCTTGGCATGGAACTGGCACCGACGGCAAGGGAAAACAGTTATATCCAGAAGTTTTATCTGTATCTGAATCTGACAAAACCATCGGCAAAGCTTTATCTTTCTTACGGAAGGATGGGGCTGGACGGACGAGTGCTGCGTCCTTCCTATGTGGTCGGAAGTATTTTAAGGATGTTTCCGCAGCTGACGCTTCAGGATGAAGATCTGATTGAAGATCCGCTTGCAAGGATCACAACGGCAGAGAGCGGGATTGTGCATCTGGCGGACGGACTGAGAAAAGCGGCACTTGGAAGCGTGGAGAAGACGGCGGCCAGTCTGTTTGGATGGTACGAAGGACAGGAAAAATATCAGGATCTGGCGAAAAAGCTGCTGGATGCGGCCTTTCTGCATGGAAAGACGGAGCCGATGTCAAAGACGACGGCAAAACGGCTTTACGGACAGACGTTGGTCAACAGTGTCAGTCGGCTGGAGAAATTTTCGGCGTGCTCCTATGCACATTTTCTGGATTATGGTCTTCGGGTATCGCAAAGAGATCTGTTTGTATTCCAGCCGGTGGATATGGGAAATATTTTCCATAAGGTGCTGGAGTCTTACGCACGAAAAGTGGAGGCGAGCGAATATACCTGGTTTAACATTCCGGAGAAAGAACAGAAACGTCTGGCGGCGGAGACGGTAGAAGAGGTTTCCGAAGCTTATGCATCAACCCTTCTGCATTCCAGTGCCAGAAATGAATATGTGATCCGCCGCATGAAGCGGATCATGGAACGCACGATCTGGGCACTGACCAGGCAGGTGCGTGCCGGAAACTTTATTCCGTCCAATTTTGAAGTGCCGTTTTTAAGTTCTTCGGACTTGAAGACGGTGAATATCGCACTTTCGGACGAAGAGACGATGCGGCTGAAAGGGCGGATCGACCGCATTGATCTGTACGAAACGGAGGATGAAGTTCTGGTAAAAGTCGTAGATTATAAATCAGGAAATAAAGTGTTTGATCTACAGGAATTTTATTACGGACTGCAGATGCAGCTTGTCGTTTATCTGAATGCGGCACTGGAGATGGAACAACGCATTCATCCGGATAAAAAAATAAAACCGGCAGGCATCTTCTATTATGCAATGAAAGATCCGATCGTGGATCAGAAGCATGGGGAAAGCGAAGAAGAGCTGGAAAAACGGATTTTGAAAGAGCTGCGTCCAAATGGTCTTGTCAATGCAGAAAGTGAAGTGGTAGAAGCACTTGACCGCAGTCTGGAGAAAACATCCGAGGTCATTCCGGTTGCCAGAAACAAAGACGGCAGCTATTCTCGCTATGCGAGCGTGGCATCCGAAGAGCAGTTTTTGACACTTTCGAAATTTGTGGAAGAGAAGATGCGGGCGATCGGATGTGCGATCCTTGAGGGAGATGTAAAGATCAATCCTTATGAAAAGAAAGGAAAAACAGCCTGCGATTACTGTGAATTTAAAGATATCTGCGGTTTTGATCGGAAAATACCGGGCATGCATTACCGGAGGCTCAAAGAACTGGATCCGGATGATATCTGGGAATTTTTGCGAGAAGGAGGGGATTTTTGATGGGAAATCTGTGGACAGAAGAACAGAAGCAGGTCATCTGGCTTCGAAACCGGAATATTCTGGTCTCGGCGGCGGCAGGTTCCGGAAAGACAGCCGTTCTGGTAGAGCGTATTTTGCAGAAGATCACGGACAGGGAACATCCGGTGGATATTGACCGTCTGCTGATCGTGACGTTTACAAGAGCTGCGGCGGCAGAGATGCGTGAGCGGATCGGACTGGAAATCCAGAAAAGGCTGCTCGCAGATCCGGATAACGAGAATCTGCAAAGACAGGAAACGCTGCTTTTCCATGCACAGATCACGACGATCGACAGTTTCTGTCAGTCGGTGCTTCGGACATATTTTCATCTGATCGATCTGGATCCGGCGTTTTCCATCGTGGATGAAGGAGAGGCAAAACTTCTGAGGCGAGATACGGCGGAAGAGCTTCTGGAAGAAAAGTATCGGGAAGGCAATACGGACTTTTTACAGTTTGTGGAATGTTTTGCAAACGGAAAAAATGATGAGAATCTGATTGAAATGATCTGGCAGGTCTATGAATTTTCCAGAAGTCATCCATGGCCGGAAGAATGGCTGGAAGAATGTAAGAAAAATTATGATATTGATACACTGGAAGATCTGATCTCAAGTGAATGGATGAAAATGATCTGTGAGCAGGTCGATCAGACCCTGAATGATCTGGAAATGATCCGAACAGAAGCCCTGAAAGTCGCAAATTCGCCGTACGGACCGTGGATGTACGCAGATGCCCTGGAGCAGGATGGCGAGATCTTAAAACAGCTTTCTAAAGGCAATGATTACGCAGAATATGCCAGACGTTTTCTGAACATCAGAAAATTTGCAGTGCTTTCCAGAAAAAAAGATGAAGAAGTATCGGATGAAAAGCGGGAACAGGTAAAGCTTTTGCGTGATCAGATCAAAAAAGGCATTGCCTCTTTGCAGGAGCAGTATTTTTACCAGAGTCCGCAGGAGATGTTAGAAGAGCTGAAGGCGGGAAAAGTGTCCGCACAGATGCTTCTGATGCTGGCATCCGAGTTTGGATTGCGGTTTACGGAGAAAAAACGGGAGCGAAATCTTTTGGATTTCTCAGATCTGGAACATCTGGCACTGCAGATCCTGGTGAAAAAAGAGAATGGAAATGTGGTGCCAGGTGAAGCGGCACTGGCTTTTTCAAAGCAGTTCGAAGAGATCATGATCGATGAATATCAGGACAGCAACATGGTCCAGGAGCTGATCCTGACCAGCATTTCCAGATGCAGCATGGGGCAGAACAATCTGTTTATGGTTGGTGATGTCAAGCAGAGCATTTACCGGTTCCGTCTTGCCTGCCCGGAGCTGTTCATGGAAAAATACGATACCTATACGACGGAAGACTCCGAAAATCAGAAGATCGAGCTGCACAAAAATTTCCGAAGCCGAAAGGAAGTGCTCTTTGATGTCAATTTTATTTTTCGCAAGATCATGCACCGGAATCTCGGAAATGTAGAATATGATGATAATGCGGCACTCTATGCCGGGATCGAATTTCCGAAACTGGTCACCAATGTTGAGACGGATGATCTGACGGCAGCAAAATCTCCGCTTTCCGGAAGTGAGATCCTGCTTTTTGATGCAGATTCGGTGACAGACACAAATGCAAGAGAGGCCGAAGCACGTATGATCGGCGGACAGATCAAAGCGATCGTCGGAAGAGAGCTGGTCTATGACAAAGAAAGCAGGCATTACCGAAAAGCAGAATATCGCGATATTGTCATTTTGCTGCGTTCCTTAAGCGGCTGGTCGGAAGAATTTCTGGCAGTTTTATCGGATATGGGGATTCCGGCGTACACCGGGACGAGAAGCGGTTATTTTTCGGCACTGGAAGTGCGTACGGTGCTGTCCTTTCTGCGTGTCCTGGATAATCCAAGACAGGATATTCCGTTTACCGCAGTGCTGACGTCTCCAATCGGCACGTTTGCGACAGAAGAACTGGCGAAGATCCGTACGGAGAATCCGGAAGTTTCTTATTATGAAGCGTGCCGGGCGTATGAAAATGCGGGCAGCGACGGGATTTTAAGAGAAAAACTTCAGAAGTTTTTTAAAGTGTTGGAACATTTCCGCAGTTGTGTGCCGTATACGCCGATGCACGAGCTTCTGTGGAAAATTTACGAAGAAACCGGATATTTTGACTATGTATGTGCGATGCCGGCGGGATCGCAGAGAAAGGCAAATCTTGAGATGCTCGCAGAAAAGGCGGCAGCTTATGAGAGTACCAGCTACCGCGGCCTGTTTAATTTTGTGCGATATATCGAAAATCTGCAGAAATATGAAGTGGATTTCGGTGAGGCAAGTACAATCGGAGAAGAAGAGAATACGGTGCGGATCATGAGCAT
Source organism: Ruminococcus sp. MCC718 (assembly GCF_018783905.1). Taxonomy (NCBI): domain Bacteria; kingdom Bacillati; phylum Bacillota; class Clostridia; order Eubacteriales; family Oscillospiraceae; genus Ruminococcus; species Ruminococcus sp. MCC718. Next base: position 37,818 of record NZ_WQNP01000006.1, on the reverse strand, counting down.
CCATAAGAGCAAGGGACTGGAGTTTCCGGTCGTCTTTGTGGCAGGACTCGGAAAAGCATTTAACCGGCAGGATGCCAGAAGTACGATCGCCATCCACCAGAATTATGGCGTGGGCTGTGACGTCGTTGATCCGCTGCTTCGGACCAAGGCACCGACAATCTTAAAGAAAGCGATCCAGCAGATCCTGCTGACGGAAAGTCTCGGGGAAGAACTGCGAGTCCTCTATGTGGCGGTGACACGTGCAAAAGAAAAGCTCTATTTGAGCGGAAGTCTCAAAAAAATGGAAGATACGCTCTCGAAATGGAGCGGCGGGGCAGGAAAAAAGCAGCTGTCTTATCTGGAGATCAAAAATGCCGCATCGATGCTCGAATGGATTCTTCGCTCTGTGCTCTATGAAGAAGGGATACAGTCAGAAATTCCAATCCGCAAATATAGCGTGGATGACCTGTACCGGGAAAAACTGGATGAGGAAAACCACGGCGATACGATCTTGCAGCAGTTCAGAGATCACCTTTTTGAAAAGGAGGAAGGATATGCCGTTTTTCTTGCCTGGATGACGCAGGAGAGTGCGAAAATCTATCCATATGAAGGAAGGCTGGAGATCCAGGGAAAATGTTCGGTTTCAGAGATCAAGCGCCAAAGTCAGATACAGGAGCAGAAAGAAGAACCGGAAAATCAGGGGATCGTACTGATAAAAGAACCGGAAGATACGGCAACAGTCCCAAAATTTCTGGAGGCAAAAGAAGAAAAGAGCGGGGCGGTGAAAGGAACAGCCATGCATCATGTGATGCAGCGGCTTGATTTTACGGCAGCGGATACGGTCCGACAGGTGGAAGCACAGCTTTTGGAACTTCAAAAGAAAAAGCAGATAAGAGAAGAAGAGATATCGCTTTTGAACATTCCGGCGATCGTGCACTTTTTCCGAACCGATATCGGGAAACGGGCGGCAGATGCGGCCAGAAGAGGTCAGCTTTATCGCGAAAAACAGTTTGTGATCGGTGTGCCGGCATCGGATATCCGGCCGCAGTGGGATAAAGAAGAAATGGTTTTGGTACAGGGAATCATTGATGCATGGTTTTATGAAGGAGACCAGATCGTTCTGCTGGACTATAAGACGGACCGGGTTTTAAAAGGACAGGAACAGAAGTTAAAAGAACGCTATCAGGCACAGCTTGATTACTATGCAAAGGCACTGAAACAGACGACCGGGCATGAAGTAAAGGAAAAAATCATTTATGCGTTTTCTTTGCAGGAGGGCATCGCTCTTTAAACCTTGCATTTTGCTGCCGGTCGATATATACTGGAAAAGATATGGATGCAAAGATCAGGGTGTGGACTTTGTTCTTGTTCTGTGTAAAGATCAAAGCATCCAAAAAACGTAGTGCGGCGGATCATAAGAATCCGCTTTACAGAAAAAGTAAGGAAGGTAATATGGCAGAATTTATAAAAAAATTGTACCGTAATCAGGGCATCCGCTATATTTTCTTTGGCGGGTGTACGACATTTGTAAATCTTGGAAGTTATGCCCTGCTGCGAACTGTACTTGGGGTTGATATGACGCTTGCAAATGTGCTGGCGATCTTTCTCTCTATCCTGTTTGCATACGCAGTCAACAAACAGTTTGTTTTTGAAAGCCGCACGCATGGAGTGCGGGAACTGGCCGTGGAAATGGGCAGTTTTATCGGAATGCGTCTCTCCACAATGTTTATCGAAGTGTTCGGCGTTGTTTTTCTGAGCTGTCTGTTTGGCATTCCGGAAGTGGGTTCCAAGCTGGCACTTCAGGTGGTTGTGCTGGTGTTGAACTATATTTTCAGCAAAGTGTTTGTATTCTCGGAAAAAGAGAAGGCACCGGTAAATCCGGTAAAACGCAACTGCTGCATCCTCGGCTTTGCCATTCCGGCACTGACGATCGCACTGGCGTTTGCAGTCAATCAGGTATTTCCGTTTGGAGATCATGGTGTGCTGATCATCGATTCACTCCACCAGTATCTTCCGTTTTTTACGGAATTCCATGAAAAACTGGAACAGGGAAGTTCCCTTCGCTATTCTTTTGGAGGAGGACTGGGCTTTAATTTCTGGGCAACGTATGCCTATTATCTGGCGAGCCCGCTGAATTTCCTGATTGTGCTTTTCCCGAAGAGAAATATGATGGATGCGATGGCACTTCTGATCGTGCTCAAGATCGGACTTTGTGGTCTTACCTCTGCATGGTATTTCAGTACGAAGAGCAAAGGCCAGACTTACATGCCGCTTGTGTTCTCGCTGATGTTCTCTCTTGGCAGCTTTATCATCGGATACTATTTCAACCTGATGTGGCTGGACAGCATTGCCATGCTGCCGCTTGTGATGATGGGGATCGAGCAGATTTTAAAAGGAGAGAGGGGCAGTCTGTTCTGCATTTCCCTGTTTTATGCATTATACTGCAACTATTACATCGGCTTTATGCTCTGCCTGTTTTCCTGCCTTTATTTTGTGGTTCTGTGGATCAGTGCAAGAGAGATCAAGATCAAAAACATCATTACTTCAGCAGTCAATTTCGGCTGGCATGCCCTGCTTGCAGGAGGTATGGCTGCCGTGGTACTGCTGCCGGCCTATGTCGCACTTGGCGTTACGGAGTCTGCGGAGAACAGTTTTCCAAGCCCGATCAAGCTGTTTGTCAATAATTTATCGCAGCTGACGAGCCAGTTTGCATTCTGCGAACCGATCAACATTGCGGACGACCAGATCGGTGTCAATGCATTCTGCGGAACGGTGACGCTGATCCTGGCTGTTCTGTATCTGCTGGATAAAAATATCAAGCTGCGTGAACGGATCGCAAAGACGGCACTGCTTGTGCTGCTCTATGCAAGCTTTGATGTCAATGTGCTCAACTATATCTGGCATGGTTTCCATGTACAGAACGGACTGCCGAACCGTTTTGCATTTATCTATATTTTCCTGATGCTCACGATGGCGTTTGATGCCTGGAGGCATATGCATAAGTTTAAGGTATGGCAGGTTCTTCTGGCGATGGCAGCACCGCTTGCGTTTGCCATCTATTCTGCAGTGACCGGACTTGGCGAACGGGAACTGTATACGTATGGCATCACCATCGGACTTCTGATCCTCTATGGTATGGCGATGCTGATCTATCGCCTTGGGAAAATGCACCGGGAGGTCTTCCGCTCTCTTTTCTTTTTCCTGGCAGCGGTGGAAATGGTAAGTTATGCGATCTTTGGTGTATTCTGCAACGGAACTGTGGGACGAAGTACCTATCTGGATGAGCAGATCGCCTATGAAAAAACAACCGAACGACAGGAAGGCAGACAGGGAAATCAGGATAATTTCTATCGAAGCGAGATTGACAGCAACCGTATGCGTGACGAGAATATGTTCCTCGGAGCGGACGGCGTGGTTCTGTTTTCCTCTACAATGCCGGCAGCTACGGTTGATATGTGCAAAGGCCTCGGTATTGAGGCGAGAACGAATAAAAACGGTTACAATGGATTTACCAAACTGGTCAATGATATTTTCGGCGTAAAATATGTGCTCTCGAGCCGCGGAACCGATCAGCTCTATCAGATGGAGAAAGTCGATCAGGAAGGTGATATGAATCTGTATAAGAACAGCGGGGCATTGAGTCTTGGATTTATGGTAAAAGATGACATTATTGACTGGACGACAGACAGCACCGATCATTTTGAGGTACAGAATGATTTCGTGACGATGGCAACCGGTATGGATGAAGATCTTTTTGAACTGGAAGAGACGATCGACATGGAAGACGGCGGCACTTATACAATCGTGCTTCCGGCGGGCAAACAGGTTTATCTGGATGTGACCTCATCTGTGTCCAGCATTGAGATCACGACACCGGATTATACAAGAACATATGACACTTATAACGATCATCTGTATGACCTCGGATGTTTTGATGCGATCGACAATGCGACAGTCACCTGCACCTTTAAGGAAAACCAGAGCGGACCGGTGACAGCGGAAGTGTGGACCTGCGATCAGGAACTCTATCAGCAGGTACATGATGAGCTGGCCAAATCTCAGTTACAGCTCACAAAATTTGAGGACGGAAAGTTTGAAGGAACGGTGGAAGCGGCCGAAGACGGCGTTCTGATGCTTTCGCTTCCATATGATGAAGGATGGAGCGTCAAGATCGATGGCGAAGACGATGATTATTATATGATCGGAGATGCACTGACCGGTGTTGATGTGACAGAAGGAACACACACGATCACGTTTGAATATACGCCGGAAGGACTCTGGAAGGGTACCTGGATCAGCCTGATCTGTGTGGCACTTTACCTGCTGACCAGTGCGATCTGGATCAGAAAAGGTAAAAAGCCGGAACTTTTATCTGCAGGTGATGCGTTTGAAGAATATGATTTTGAAAACGGACAGGCAGAAAAAGACGCAGATGAGAAAGATGAAACAGCAGAAGAAACCGTATCTGCGGATCAGGCGGACGCAGATACAGGAGATATACAAAAAGGAGATGGAGAGGATCATGGAATTTGAGTTCTCGAAGAAAGCGGACAGCTTTCAGGCAGGAATTTTTGCAATATTAAATGAAAAGAAAGAAGAGATGGTGAAGGCGGGAAAGAAAGTTTATAATCTTTCCGTCGGCACACCGGATTTCAAGCCGGCACCTCATATCATGGAAGCTGTTTCAGAGGCGGCAAAAGATCCGGAAAATTATAAATATGCACTGACAGACCGCCCATTTCTTCTGGAGGCAGTGCAGAATTTTTACAAGAGAAGATTTGGTGTATCCATTGAGCCGGAAGAGATCATGACGATCAACGGTTCACAGGAAGGTATGGCTCATATTGCCTGGGCACTCTGCAATCCGGGCGATGTGGTCTTAACTCCGAATCCGGGGTATCCGATCTTCAGCATCGGTCCGTCTCTGTGCGGTGCGGATGTGCGTACTTATCCTTTGTACCGTGAAAACGGATTTCTGCCGAAGCTTTCCGATATTCCGGAAGAGATGGCAAAAGCAGCAAAATACATGCTGGTTTCTTATCCGTTAAATCCGGTCTGTGCAACGGCGAATGATGCCTTTTATGAAGAGCTGATCGCATTTGCGAAAAAATATAATATCATTATTTTACATGATAATGCATATTCTGATATTATCTACGGAGGAAGAGAAGGAAAATCTTTCTTAAGCTACGAAGGGGCAAAAGAAGTCGGTGTGGAGTTTTATTCTCTGTCCAAGTCTTACAACCTTACCGGTGCAAGAATTTCTTTTGTGATCGGAAATCAGAAGATTGTAGATAAATTCCGTTCTGTGAGAACGCAGTTTGACTATGGTGTTTTTCTGCCGATCCAGTACGGTGCGGCAGCAGCACTGAACGGTCCGCAGGACGCAGTGCTTGCACAGTGCGAAGAATATGAGAGAAGAAATCAGGCATTCTGCGGCGGACTTCGCAGCATCGGCTGGGATGTTCCGGACAGCGAAGGTACGATGTTTGTATGGGCACCGGTGCCAAAAGGACATGGTACATCGGAAGAATTCTGTATGGAACTGATGGAAAAAACAGGACTGATCGGTGTGCCAGGCAGCAGTTTCGGAAGTCTCGGAGAGGGATTTATGCGATTTGCCCTGGTAGAACCGGTTCCGGTGATGCAGGAAATTGTAAAAGCAATCGCAGAGAGCGGATTGTTGGAAAGAAAAGGAGAATGATGTGAAGCCAGATTTTTTAAAGCAACTTTGTGAAATTGCGGGAAAAGAAAATGTCAGAATAGACGAACCGATGAAACAGCACACAACGTTTCGCATCGGCGGTGCGGCGGATTATTTTGTTTCCCCACAGACAACAGATCAGATAAAAAATATTATAGACTTATGTAAAAGCGAGGCAATGCCATGGTATGTGATCGGAAACGGAAGCAATCTTCTGGTCAGTGACCGTGGATTCCGTGGAGTGATCATTCAGCTTTTTAAAAATTTTTCAGATCTTCGCGTGGAGGGAGACAGGCTGTACGTGCAGGCTGGCACACTGCTTTCCAGGACAGCGAAAAAGGCACTGGAAGCATCTCTGACAGGGTTTGAATTTGCAGCCGGGATTCCGGGAACCATCGGCGGAGCCATGGTAATGAATGCCGGAGCCTACGGCGGAGAAATGAAAGATGTGACAGAAGAAGTCACGGTTCTGACAGAAAAAGGCGAAATAAAAACCTTAAAAAGAGAAGAACTGAAGATGGGATATCGGACAAGCATCATTGCAGAAAAAGGCTATCTTGTGCTGGAAGCTGTTCTGCAGCTGACAGACGGAGATCTAAAAGAAATCCGTGCCGTGATGGAAGATCTGAAGAAAAAGCGGATTTCCAAACAGCCGCTGGAATATCCGAGTGCCGGAAGTACGTTCAAACGTCCGAAAGGATACTTTGCCGGAAAGCTGATCATGGATGCCGGACTTCGCGGATTTCAGGTCGGCGGTGCACAGGTATCGGAAAAACACTGCGGTTTTGTGATCAATACAGGCGATGCAACGGCAGAAGATGTCACCGAACTGATCCGTCAGGTGGCGGAAAGAGTAAAAGCACAAAGTGGTGTGACACTGGAGCCGGAAGTGAAATTACTGGGAGAATTTTAAATGAGATTTGTGATTGTGACCGGTATGTCAGGAGCCGGAAAAAGTACAGCATTAAACAGACTGGAAGATATGGGATATTTCTGCGTGGACAACCTGCCGATCTCGCTGATTTCCAAATTTGCGGAGATGGCGTACACACCGGGAAGTGAGATCCAGAGGGTGGCACTTGGCGTGGACGTAAGAAGCGGCGAGGCACTTGGAAAACTGGAAGATGTGCTGGAAGGCATGGCGGCAGCCAGTCAGAAATACGAGATCCTGTTTCTGGATGCAGCTGATGAAGTGCTGGTGAAGCGTTATAAAGAAACGAGAAGGACCCATCCGCTGGCACGCGGCGGCCGCGTGGACCGCGGGATCGCACAGGAGCGTGAGAAACTTGCGTTTCTGAAGCGTCATGCAGACTATATCATCGATACCAGCAAACTGCTCACAAGAGAGCTTAATATGGAGCTGGAAAAGATTTTTGTGGAAGGAAGAGAGTTTAAAAGCCTGGTTGTGACGGTACTCTCTTTTGGGTTCAAGTACGGAATTCCGGCGGATGCCGATCTGGTATTTGATGTGCGTTTTCTGCCGAATCCGTATTATATCGATGAACTGAAAAAACAGACCGGAAATGACAAACCGGTGCAGGATTACGTAATGGGATTTGATGTTTCCCATGTATTTTTAAATAAACTGACGGATATGGTGCAGTTTCTGCTGCCGAACTATGTGCAGGAAGGAAAAAATCAGCTGATCATCGGCATCGGCTGTACAGGCGGCAAACACCGTTCTGTGACACTGGCAAATAAGCTGTTCGAAAGCCTGAGTCTCCAGAATGATTACGGCATTCGCATCGAACACAGAGATATCGGGAAATAACGGAGGATGCCATGTCATTTTCAAGTGGAGTGAAGGACGAATTATCCAGACACCAGACGTTGGCACGCCATTGCCAGATTGCCGAGATCGCGGCGATCATCAGCATGTGCGGCGGTGTTTCCATATCCGAAAAAGACCATTACAGTTTAAAAATCCAGACAGAAAACGTATATGTTGCAAGAAAGTACTTTACATTATTGAAAAAAGCATTTAATATAGAAGTTGAAGTTTCAATCAGGCAGGGTACATTTTCAAAAGGAAGCCGTACATATACGGTGGCGGTGTTGAACCATGAAGATGCGATACGTATTCTGAAGGCGGCCAGGCTGTTCAATGCGGATATGGAAATTGAGGAGCAGTTTTCTATCTCGGACAATCTGGTGATTCAAAAAACATGCTGCCGACGGGCTTTTATACGAGGTGCTTTCCTGGCGGCGGGTTCCATCAGTGATCCGCAGAAATTTTATCATTTTGAAATCGTATGTGCGACGGTTCACAAAGCAGTTCAGCTTCAGGAGATTATGAATGATTTTGGCGTGGACGCGAAGATCGTACAGCGAAAAAAGCATTTTGTAGTGTATCTCAAAGAAGGATCCCAGATCGTAGATATGTTAAACGTGATGGGAGCTCATGTTTCTTTAATGGAGCTTGAGAATGTACGCATCTTGAAGGAGATGCGTAACTCAGTCAACCGCAAGGTCAACTGTGAGACAGCCAATATTCATAAGACAGTAAGTGCGGCAGTCAGACAGATCGAAGATATCCGCTATATTCAGCAGAAGATCGGTTTTGAGCAGCTGTCCGAGGGACTTGCAGAGATTGCAAGGCTGCGTCTGGAGCAGCCGGAGGCAACGCTCAAAGAGCTGGGGATGATGCTTTCAACCCCGGTCGGAAAGTCCGGCGTAAATCACAGACTGAGAAAATTAAGCGATATTGCGGAAACGCTAAGAGATAATGAGGAGGAAAATTATTATGATTAAGAAACCGATTACCATTCAGATTCCAAGTGGGCTGGAAGCAAGACCGATAGCACTGCTTGTTCAGGTTGCCAGCCAGTTTGAAAGTGATATCTATGTAGAGAGCGAACAGAGACGCGTCAATGCAAAGAGTATCATGGGTATGATGACATTAGGACTGACATCAGGGGAAGACATCATGGTGTCTGCCAGTGGTGAAGATGAGCAGGAAGCAATTGCAAACATCGAGAAATACTTAAGCGGCAAGGCAAATTAAATACAAACTGCAAAAGAAAATGTGCAGCCCCGATTTTTTCGGGGCTGTTTTTATACAGGGAGGTAGCAGTGCTATGACCGATATTATGCTGGTAGACGATGAAGTACTGGCACTGGAATATCTGAAAAACATGGTGGATTGGGAAAGAAACGGCTATCATGTGGTGGGATGTGCGACGAGTGGGAAAAAGGCTCTGGAACTTTTTGACAGGACGCATCCGCAGATCGTGATCTCGGATATCCGCATGCCGGGAACGGATGGTCTGGAGCTGACAAGACAGATCAAAGAAAAAGACAAAGAAACCGTTGTGATCCTGCTTTCGGCGTACCGTGATTTTGATTATGCTCAGAAGGGAATCCGCTACGGCGTATCCAATTATCTTCTGAAACACGAGCTTTCTTCGGAACTGATTCTAAAAGAGTTGGAAGAAGTGAAAGAAAAGCTGGAGAGAGCAGGCAATAAGAAAAAAATATATCAGAAATATTTTATGAATCAGCTGATCTACCATCGGGTGACGGCAGAAGAACTGGATAAGAGCATCCTGGGCAATCGCTTCTTTCTTCTGCTTCTCCACAAACGTAATCCGGTCATTCAGGGTGAGTTTGCCGAGACAAGGTGGACCGAAGAAGAGCAGGAGGCTGTGCGGAACATTCTGGAAGAGAGCCTGGAAAATATTGTGTTTTATGCGGCAGATGTGCAAATCACGGAGAACAACTGGATTTTACTTTACCGCATTGAAAATACAGCGAGCAAATACATGGTGAACAGTCTGATCCTGCGAAAATGCCATCAGATCGCAGATCAGCTGGAGCTGTGTTTGCAGATGCATTTTAACATGGTCTACAGCTACGAAATCACACCGGAGGAGATCAGTGAGACTTTCCGCACCATATCACGCCAGATCCGTTATTCCGTGTTCTGGGAAGATGAGGCGATCTGTGCAATGGAAAAAATGCCGGAAAAAGAAAAGAAAGCAATCTGGGGTGAACAGATCCGCATACTGCGGGAAGCGATCTATGGTTCAGAAGAGGAGCTGGAAAAGCAGATCGAGGTAATTTTTTCGGGAATCCGGGAAAAGGAAGATCTGGAAGACTGCAAAATGCTCCTGCCTTCGTTAAGCAATCTGCTCGGGGAACTGTGCGAGAGTGAAAACTGCAAAGAGATCGATCTGAAAGAACCGCTTTATACGATCCGTGAGATTGAACAGTATTATTGCAGGAATTTTTCGTACATACAGCAGAAATATGCAAGAAAAGCCCGGCTTGGTTATTCCAGAACGGTGCTGGATATGATCGATTATATCGAAAAAAATTATCCGCAGGAGTTAAGCCTGGAGCTGCTCGGTGAGAAATTTCATATGAACGGGGTATATCTTGGACAGATCTTTAAAAAAGAAACCGGACAGACCTTTCTGAAATATCTGACCAATGTAAGAATTTCCGAGGCAAAGCGTCTGCTATTGGAGGAGAACAGTACGGTCGCAGAAACAGCCCAGATGGTTGGCTACCGCACCAGCCAGTATTTCAGCCAGATCTTTATGCGGAACGTAGGGATGAAACCGCAGGAATATAAAAAACAGAGGAAAGAATGAAAACAGAGCGAAAGAAAAGAGACAAAAAACATTTAAAAGGACGGATCCTGCGGAGTATTTCTCTGATTTTGATATGTTCCATGATTTTGAGTACGCTGATCGGCTATTTATATTTTAATCAGGTGGTGCGAAAACAGAGGCTTGAAGAAGAAAAAAACCGTCTGATGCAGGTTGGCAGCCAGATTGCATTTCAGGCGGAGGATAACCGCCGGTTTGCACAGAGTATTCTGGTGGATGAACAGATGCAGTACCTTCTGGAAGAGAACGTCAAAGGGAATGAATTCCGCAGGCAGAACCAGTATGATAAGGTGACAAAACGGCTGGTGTTTTATAATAATCTGCGTACCTATCTGGAAGGGTCTGTTCTTCGGATGGCAGACGGAAATTTTTTCGGAAGCAGTTACAGCTCCAGGGACAGTGCCTATCTGAAGCAAAAATTAAAGCAGAAGGAACTGGAAGAATACACTGCAAAGAAGGAATGGATCTATTCCGATCCCTATTATGACAGTGACTCCGGAAATGATACAAGAAAGATCTGTTATGCGATCCCAATGTATGACAAACGCCGTTACGGTCATCTGAAAGCGACACTCTATCTGGAGATGAGCCTGGACTACTTTCTGACGCAGGTGAAGACTTATGCAAAAACACAGGACTTTGCTGCCCTGATCGGAAATGATTCAGAAATTCTGTACCAGAAGGATAAAAAGAATGTGCTACGGGATGCCATAAAAGAAAGAGGGCTGGATCAGGAAAATATTTATCATACTTCCGGCGGTTATCTGATCTGCATACCGGTAGAGGGGACCGGATGGAAGCTCTGTACGTTCCTTACCAATGCAGATCTTTTGGAAAACAGCAGTTTTGTGCTGAAGTTTTTTGTGCTCTCCTTTTTACTTTGCGTAGGACTGGTGCTGCTCGTTGTTTCCAAAATCCTGGAGAATATGGTGCGTCCGGTGACGGAACTGTCAAAGCAGATGGAACGCACGGAGTATGGCAAACAGCAGCCGATCCACATCGTCCATACCGGCGATGAGATCGAGATTTTATATCAATGTTTCCAGGATATGATGACGGAGCTGTACAAAGGAGAGCAGGAACGTATTGCTTATGAAAAGCAAAAACGTGACATGGAATATGACATTACGCTCTCACAGATCAATCCACATTATCTCTATAATGTATTAAATACAGTAGTATATTTATCGGCGGCCGGGAAAAATCAGGATGTAGTGAAGATCGTACACTCCCTGATCTATACACTGCATGAGACTTTAAAAGTCGGGGATGGAAATGTAGAAACCACCATTGAAAAAGAACTGGAACTGACGAAATGCTATCTGGATATTCAAAGATACCGCTATCCGGATGTATTTCAGGTGGAAGTAAAATGCGAAGAGGGATTAAAGGACTGCCTGGTGCCGAAAACCATGATCCAGCCGCTTGTGGAAAATGCGATCCTGCACGGGATCCTGCCGACGGAAGCATCCGGAAAGATCTGGATCATCATTCAGAAGCAGGGAGAAAAACTCTGTATTATGGTAAAAGATGAAGGGATTGGTGTCAGCAAAGAACAGCTGAAGCGGTTTAAGCAGGGAGAGACCATGGCAGAAAACAAGGCACGAAAACACATCGGTGTGGAGAATGTCCGTGACCGTATCCACTACCTGTACGGAGAGGGATTTGGAATGGAGATACAAAGCACACAAGGAAAAGGAACGACAGTCATTCTGACACTTCCGGTAAAAAGGGCGGAGGAAAAAGATTGAAAATGAGAAAAATCGGAAGGATTCTGACGGTGATGTTTCTGAGCGGAGGTCTGATGACCGGATGTCAGAAAAAGCAAACCGTGGTTTTACCGGAAAAAGAGCAAAAAGAAGAGGCAACAAAAACCGAGAGCAAAAACAAAGCAACACAGGAAATTTCTTTTGACGAAGAACTTCCGAAAGATTATGAAGGGACACTGACCATGTGGGGGTGGGATACCGACTATTATCAGACGGTCACACAGGCGTTTCAGAAGATCTATCCAAATGTTAGGTTTGAGTATACTTCCGTTGAAAACAAAGATATGCCAAAAAAATATGAAACAGCACTGATCGTCGGCGGAGAACTTCCGGACATTGCCTGGTCTGTCATCGACTCCAGAGGTGAAGTGTTTGAATTTGATATGTGGGAGCCACTGGAGCAGGAACCATACAATTTCCGTCTTTCGGAAGTTTATGAATATCTGCACCCGCATATGATCAACAGCAAAGGAAATGTCTGTGGGATTGAACAGTCGCTTTCACCGGCAGGGCTGGCGTATCGCAGAGATCTTGCAAAAAAATATCTTGGAACAGACGATCCGGAAGAGTTGGAAAAGATGATGCCGACCTGGGAAGCCTTTATCCAGAAGGGGAAAGAAGTTTACGAAAAAAGCAACGGCGAGGTCTATATGTGGTTTTCACTTGAGGATATCCGGCAGTTTACGCAGGAACAGTCCGATATGGTCTGGGTAAATGATGGAAAGATCAATGTGGAAAATGTTTTCGGCCGTTCCCTGTCGCTGATTACCCGTTTCCGTGATGAGCATATTTCAGATAATCTGATCACCTGGACACCGGCATGGAATGAGGCACTTCGGGAAGACCGGCACATTTTTACCGCCTGTGCAACCTGGTCTGTCAAATTCAGCATTGAATCAAGCGATCCGCAGCAGAAAAATCTCGGACGCTGGGGGCTGATGAGTGCACCGGAGGGAAATGCCAACTGGGGTGGGACAAGTATGGGAATCACAAAAACCTGCAAAGATAAACGTCTGGCGTGGGAATTTCTGAAATTTGCGACACTTTCGACCGAAGGGGCAAGGACACTCAACTCCATGGGACTTATGACTACGGCAAAAAAGCCATACGAAGAAGATCCGTCCCTGAAAAGCTATAAAAGCCGCTGGTTCGGAAATCAGGATCTGGGCATCTATTATATGGATCATATCATACCAAGCATTAAAACACGTACACTTACCTCGCAGGATGGTGTGATCCATGAATGTTTGCGGATGATTTTAAATGCCCTGAACAGAGATGGAAATCTTTCTTCGGAAGAAGCGGAAGAACTGTTAAGAGAAGAACTGCAAAAAGAGCTGAAAGATATTACCGTATATTAAAAAATGCAGAAAGCTGCGATGTGGCTTTCTGTAATTTATTTTCCATCTTATCATAAAACAAAAGCGGAATGCCTTTCCGAAGCATTCCGCAAATGTTAAAATAAGAGGGAGTTATGAAAAAGAAAAATTGTCTAAAGTGTTTCTTGCTTTGACAGTTATTATAATAAAATGAAAATATGAAATCCATGTGTTGTGATTGTGAAGAAATCATGAATAGATTTTGAGCGTTTATGAAAGAAATGGACGAAATTCAGAAAAAACGGTGACCGAATTGGACGGATTGACTGTTTGAGAATGAAAGTGAAAGAAAAATGATGATGAGTTTGAAGTATTATGCATAAAAAAGATAGAAAAAGAACGAAAAAGACGGAAAAAGAAAGGAGAGTGTGACGGTGAATTATAAGATATTAGTTCAATATGATGGAACACGCTACGAAGGATGGCAGAGACAGGAGCGTACCGAATCCACCATTCAGGGAAAAATCGAAGCGGTTCTGTCCAAAATGTGCGGGGAAGAAGTGCAGATCCAGGGAGCCGGACGCACGGATGCGGGGGTGCATGCAAAAGAGCAGGTGGCAAATGTACATCTGAAGGAACAGGTCGATCCACAGGAAGTGAAACAGTATCTGAACCGTTATCTGCCGGAAGATATTGCCGTATCCGAAGTGACAGAAGTTCCGGAGCGTTTTCACAGCAGACTGAATGCCACCGGGAAGATTTATGTTTACCGGATCGCCACCGGAGAAGTCAAAAAGGTATTTGAGAGGCGTTATATCTATGATTTCGGAGAAAAGCCGGATATGGAGCTTATGTGCCGGGCGGCAGAGATCCTTACCGGGACACATGATTTTAAGAGCTTCTGTGCCAACAGGAGGATGAAAAAATCAACGGTGCGGACGCTCTACAGCATTGATCTGAAAGAAAAAGAAGGGGAAATCGTGATCACATACACCGGAAATGGGTTTCTGCATCATATGATCCGGATTCTTACCGGAACACTTCTGGAAGTTGGAATGAAAAAGAGAAGTCTTTCCTCCGTGGCAGAACTGCTGGAAGTCAGAGACCGCGAAAAGGCAGGATTTACGGCACCGGCAAAGGGACTTACCCTTGAGAAGGTCTTATATTCTCCTTTACAAAAAGAAAGCGAAACATTATAATAAAAAACAGAGTTTCCGGCAGGATACCGGAAAATAAACAGTTTAGAGGAAAGGAAAACCATATGAAAAAAATATTGGATCTGATTTCAGAAGAGGTTGTCAAAGCGTTTGAAGAAGCCGGCTACAGTGCCGATTTTGCAAAAGTGACGCTTTCCAACCGTCCTGATTTATGCGAATATCAGTGTAATGGTGCACTGGCAGCAGCAAAAACCTACAAAAAAGCTCCGATCATGATCGCAAATGATGTTGTGGCAAAACTGAAGGAAAACGGTATTTTCCAGGAAGTACAGGCAGTCAGTCCGGGCTTTATCAACCTGAAGCTTTCCGGAGATTATCTGGCAGAGTATTTAAAACAGATGCAGGCAGATGAAAATCTTTCCGTAGAAAAAGCAGAGCATCCAAAGAAGATCATCCTGGACTACGGCGGACCAAACGTGGCAAAACCGCTGCATGTCGGACATCTGCGTTCTGCGATCATCGGTGAGAGCATCAAACGTCTCGGACGTTTTATGGGCCATGAGATGATCGGGGATGTACATCTTGGAGACTGGGGTCTGCAGATGGGACTGATCATCACAGAGCTGCGTGAGAGAAAACCGGATCTGGTTTATTTTGATGAGAGTTATACAGGAGAATATCCGGAAGAGCCGCCATTTACGATCAGCGAGCTGGAAGAAATCTACCCGACTGCAAGCGGAAAATCCAAAGAAGATGAAGCCTACAAAGAAGCTGCCATGCAGGCAACCTATCAGCTTCAGCACGGTCACAGAGGTTATCAGGGTATCTTAAAACACATCCTGAATGTATCCGTAACAGACTTGAAGAAGAATTACGAACGTCTGGATGTATCTTTTGATCTCTGGAAAGGCGAGTCCGATGCACAGCCGTACATCCCGGATATGGTAAAATACCTCAAAGATAACGGTTATGCCTATATCGATGACGGAGCACTTGTAGTAGATGTTAAAGAAGAGTCTGACACCAAGGAAATCCCGCCGTGCATGATCCTGAAATCTGACGGGGCTTCCCTCTATAATACGACAGACCTTGCGACGATCATCGAGCGAATGAAACTGTATCATCCGGATGAGATCCTCTACGTGGTAGATAAACGTCAGGAACTGCACTTTATCCAGTGTTTCCGCTGTGCAAAGAAGGCAAAACTGGTAGAGGATGATACCAGACTTACCTTCCTTGGCTTCGGCACGATGAACGGTAAAGACGGAAAGCCGTTCAAGACACGTGACGGCGGCGTTATGCGTCTGGAAAACCTGATCAAAGAGATCAACGAAGAAATGTATCGCAAGATCATGGAAAACCACGAGACCGATCCGGAAGAAGCAAGAAAGACTGCACAGATCGTCGGACTTTCCGCAATCAAATACGGAGACCTTTCCAACCAGGCATCCAAAGACTATGTCTTTGACGTAGACCGCTTCACTTCCTTTGAAGGAAATACCGGTCCATACATTCTGTATACGATCGTGCGTATCAAATCCATCTTGGCACGTTATCAGGCAGAAGGCGGTTCTCTGGAAGGAATCACCATCCAGACACCAAACAGTGAGAGCGAGAAAGCTCTGATGCTGGCATTGTCCAAATTCAATGCAGTTATGGAAAATGCTTTTGAAGAACTGGCACCGCATAAAATCTGTGCCTATATTTATGAGCTGGCAAATGACTTCAATCATTTCTATCATGAAGTCAAGATCTTAAGCGAAGAGAACGAAGAAAAGAAAAAAGGTTACCTGGCACTTCTGATGCTGACAAGAGATGTGCTTGAGAGCTGCATCCATGTACTTGGATTCACATCACCGGAGAGAATGTAGGAAGTGTAAAACACGGAACTCGCAGAGCCTTTATCTTAGTCGGAGATAAGATAAAAATCAGACACTGTGGCGAAAAGCGTCATGGTGTCTCTTTTTTTGCAGTTTTCTGCGTTCGAAAGATCGGCAAAAAAACAAAAAAGAAGTATGCAGTCTTTTTTGAAAACATAGGATGTAAAACAGGACAGGCATGGAAAAGAAACATGCCGGGAAAGGAAACATGCTATGATTTTGAAAGAAAGGATCTTGTATTCAAAACGAAGAACAAGGCGGTATCATCGAAAAGAACCGTCAGCAGATAAGAAGAAAAAAATGTATAGATTTTTGGCTGCATTGTGGGGAGTGTTATCCGCAGGCATTTTGCTTTTCGGATACGTGGCAGGAGCCAGGAGCCGTCATATCACAATGAACGGGTCGGTACATATTTTACTGGAAGAAGAGGAAGAACAGACGGAGAATATCGAAGTAAAACCGGGAGAGCAAATAGAAAAATCTGCCTGGGTCACCGTTGAAAAAAGTGAAGCGAAGGTGCAGGTGCGGGTCAAAGTACTGGCAGACGGGATCATGGCACCGCAGCAGAGAGATCTGTTAGAAAACATTCAGATGAATGAAAACTGGTTCTATTGCGAAAAAGATGGCTATTTTTACTGTGCAGAAAAACTTTGTGAAGGAAAAAAAGTACATTTTCAGGCAAAAATCACAGTCCCCCCAAAATGGAAAGAATGGACAGAAGATCTGCAGTTTCGACTGGAGCTGGCAGCTGACGGAGTATAATTTGCATATATAAAAACTTATTGTTGACATTATATCACTTTTACATTATAATAGCAACATATCAAAGAAAAATCTGTTTTTCAATGCCGTTCGGCAGGAAAATCCAATGAAAAAAGAAAATAAGGAACCTGTGCGAAGCGGCTTGAAAAAACTGCTTGGGTTTGTGTATACTGAATTCGGACAGACTGCTTCGTACAAACAAAAGAAAGGGGCAGTCTTATGCAAAAACAAAAGAATCAAAAGCAGATTGTATACGCAGATGTAGTTATTCATGATATGCCGCTCAGGAGTCTTCTGTATATTGGCAGGACATATGAGCAACTTGTACCGGTAAGAGAACGTTACAGAAAAGGAATGGTAAAACTTCCAATGCCGGAGGTTTACACTTTTTATAATGGAATAGAAAAGTTAAAACAACAAGATGCGAAAACTTTAAAAAAATGGCTCAGATTTGCAGTCATGGCAGATAATATCGGACAATTTGAGAATGCCATATCAGAGTAATATGACGGTGAAAGAACAAAATCAGGAGCAGGTGCAGTGCAAAAAGCAAATGGAACATCTGTTGAATCACCATGGTTATTTTCTGATCCGCAGGATAGGACAGGGGAGGACAGGAGCAGTATGGCTTGTGTTTCACCAGGCAACCGGTGCTTTGCGGGCGGCAAAAGCCATCTTTGCAGCTTCACAGAAAGTAGCTCTTCTACGGGCATGGGCAAGTATGGAGCATTCCGGACTTGTGAAAATTTATGATCTTTTACAGGAGCAGGAGATGTGCTGTTTTATTATGGAGTATCTTGAAGGAGAGAGCCTGAAAGAGCATATCCTTACGACAGGAGAAAAGAAAAAAAGAATTTCCGGGAGAAAAGCAGCGAAATGGGGGATAGAGCTGTGCGATGCACTATACTGCCTTCATATGTCACAGCCGGCGATTCTTTATCAGGATTTAAAACCTTCCAATGTGGTTCTGACAAAAGAGGGAAGATTAAAACTCATTGATCCGGACGGGGCGGGTTTCCAGAACGACGATTTTTGCATTATGGGTACCAGAGGATTTATGGCACCGGAACAGGAGCAGCAGAGGAGTCTTGATGCGAGAACGGATATCTACGCTCTTGGCAGGACATTGCAGTGGATTTTAGAAAAAAAGCAGCGGAAAAGAAAAAAGAGTTATTCTCCGCTTGGACGGATTCTGGAAAAGTGCACAAGACAGGATCCGGATGAACGGTTTCAAAATGTTGCAGAAGTGAAAAAAGCATTCAGAGATTATCTGCACATTACAAGAAGGATGAGCCTGTTTTCAGCTCTGATGATCATTACCGTATCCGTACTTGGAAGCATCGAAATTTCCATTCAGGATGAGCAGAAACGAGAACAGTTATATCAAACTTATTTAAGTCAGAAAGACATATCAGATTACAAATCAGCAATATTCTTATTTCCCGGTCGGGAAGAAGGTTATCAGCAATTTTTAGAAAGTATCATGGAAGACGGACAGATGGATCGTCAGGAACACCAGGAACTTATGTCGCTTCTCTTCTATACGGAAAGTGATCTTCAGAAAAACAGGAGAGCTTATCATCGTTTCGCAGGGCAATTATCTGTCATCTATCACTTTTTTTATGCGGAAAATGGCGGAGAACAATATGCAGAAAACTGGATTGAAAAATTTATAAAAACGAAGGATGATACACAAAAAGATGGTGCAGCAAAAGATAAGGTGCCGCAGAAAGCGACGATAAATGAAAGAATGGAACAACAGAAAAAAGAAGAGGAAGAAATGCAGCAGATAATGGATTTATACAGAGAATGGTTTCAGAAAAATGAGATTACAGAGGAAGAAGTACAGGAATGGAAACGGGGTGTGAGCAATCGAAAAGAAACAATGGAGTAAGCAAAAGGGCAGAATATGCAAAATGATATTTTTGATGGGAATATGTTGTTGTATGATTTGCTTTCATATTTTGAAAGTGAAAGCGGAAACAGGTGTCACAGAAAGAAGGAGAGAAGCAGTTACGAAAAACAGCGAAGAAGATCACGATAGAGAAAAAGTAAAAAACAGGAAAAAAGTGATCGTCTACGAGGCATATCCGAAAAACGGAAAAAAGATCTTTGACGATTCACGTAAAGTAGATCTGGAAGTGCGGGCACAGTGGGAAGGAGGTAAACCGGACGCAGAAGCCGCCGATCTGGTTGTGTGTGGCTATGCTGTTTCAAAAAATGTCGGGATCTGGCGAGTAGATGTGGAGTATGAAATTGCAGGGACCGATGCGGATGCGTACGTGTTGGAGTGCAGAAAGGCAGCTCTGGAGACAAAGGTGGAAATTGTGCCGAAAATTCTTCAAGTGTCGATCAGTGATGCAAACAAAGGGTATTTTGCGGACAACAAAACAGAAAATTTAAGATTTTCGGATGAAAAAAATGCGATTCAGATCAGTGGATTTATGAAAAACGGAGAGGCGAGCAATCAGCCGCCGGTAGGGTTTGTGATGCCGAAAGTCTGGATTGATGAGAACGTTTTACAGAAAGACAGTCCGATATATCAGAATGGACAGTATCTGGTATATCAGGGAGCTTTGACTTTAAAAGAAGAAGTCGCTGGCAAAAATGCCAATTATTGTTATGCTCCGGAAGATAAACGATATACTGCAAAAGGAAATGTTATTCTGGAGGAGACAGATCCAAATCCGGAAAATATAAAAATCAGGGCAAGATATGGAAAATGTGTGTATGATTCAAAAAGAAAGGTTTATCGTATCTCAAAAGGTGCTATTCTGGAAGCACAGCCGACAAAAGGAAGCGGATACAATCAGACAAACGTATCACAGCCTCTTTATGGAGAAGGAAGATGGAGTTTTGTGATGGAGCGTCGCCAAAAAAACGGGGAGCTGCAGGCGAGGTCAAAGAAAACAGAAATTTCATATGAAGTGGATGAGGAAGCACCGAGTGCAGAAGTCAGATTAAACGGAAAGAAACAGAAGCAGCTTTTTACATCGGATTTCTGTGTTTGCAGTGCAGAAAATGTGCAGGATGACACAGAGGGAGAAGTTCAGATTCAGTGGTATCTTGCAAGGGAAAAACTGGATGACGGACAGATCACACAGAAGCAGGGAGAATGGAGAGAAGGAAAGCAGATTGAGATTCAGGAAGAAGGAATCTGGTATCCGTATGTAAAACTGACAGATGCCTTTGGAAATGCCAGATATCTTCCGGTCGGAAAAGTTGTGATCGACCGTACATCACCGGAGATTGTCATACAGGGGATGCTGCAGAATCAGATTTTGCTTTCTGATTATAAAGTAAAGATTTCCCTGGAAGAATTTTATTTAAATCAAAAGAAGAGTTACATAAAGCTGTACAAAAGAACCGGAAGATCCGCAAAAGAAGAACAGCTTTTGGACATGCCTGTAAACTGGAAAAAGGGAAAGGCAGAATTGAAAGATAAGAAAAGCAGCGGCAGTAATACAGGGGAGAGCGGCGATGATGTATATCTGAAAGACGGCTGGTATCGGCTGAAAATCTATGCGGAAGATCTTGCAGGGAATCGGAAAGAGCAGGAAATCTGTTTTGCAGTGAACCGCTCTGGTCCGAAGCTTACGACGGATGCTTCCATGCAGAAATTTCTGAAACAGAAAACAGCACAGCAGGGACAGAAGTTAAAATTTCGGGTGTGGGATGTCAACAAAATGCAAAAGGAAGAGCTGCAATGCATATTTGACGGAAAAGCAAGAAATTTGGAAGAAGGAAAAGATTATCAGAAAAAATACAGGCCAACAGCAGAAGGATTCACGGAGTATGATTATGAAGTATCGGAGGCTGTTTTTGAAAAAGAAGGAAGGTACAGTCTGAAGCTTTTTCTGGAGGATGAAGCAGGACATCGGTTGTCGGAAAAAGAAAAAACATTATGCCGGGACTTTGCGATTGACCGGACACCGCCAATCTGTGTGATCGCTCCAATAAAAGCAACAGAAAAAGGCTTTCAGGTTCAGACGATCTGCGAAGATAATGTTGATTTTGCAAAAATTTGGCTCTGCAAAAATGGCAGCCTGTATAAAGAGAGCAAAAATCAGGAAAGCAGCTGGGAGATCTCCTTTGGGCATGGAGAAAAATGGCAGCTGGAAGTTTTTGATACAGCCGGAAATAAAGAAGTGCGGTATCTTCTGAAAGAAGAGCTGGAAAAAGAACTCGAACGGAAAAAACTGTTGCCGGAGAAGAAAGGGAAGCACAAGAACAGAATCTTTGAGACACAGAAACAGACAGAAAACGGAACACATGGGGAAAAGCAGAAAAAAGCCGGCTTTTTGCAGAAAGAGACGAATTCTTTATCAAACGAGCCGGAAAGACAGGAACAAGAAAAAGACAGGGATGAGGGACAGATGACAGTTACAGTAGTTTTTATAGTGCTGTCTGGTCTGTCAGGGATGCTGTATTGGGTTAAGCATCGACAAAAAGTGTAGATCTAGATTGTTCTGAACGGAAAAATATGCTATGATGGTTCAAAACTTAAGAGGTGATGGGCTTTGGAATATAAAATCATAGATCTTGTTTTTCCGATATTGGTACATTTTCTGGCATTGCAGCTTACCGGAATACTCGGCATTGGAGATGCGGCTTTTCAGACCATGCTGGCGGCCGTCATCACAATGCCGTTGTTCTTCTGGCTCTACCGGAAAGATCAGAACTTGTGGAGAAAAGAAAAAAGAAAGATAACCTGGATCCAGTGGATCATCGTGATCGTGGCGGCGGCCGGGCTGAATATCCTGTTTTCGGCACTGATGTCGTTTCTGGTATCGGATTATGGGATTACCAGTGAATCACAGGATGCCCTGCTCTCAAGCCGGATGCTGTTCCAGATCCTTGGAATGGGTATCGCAGTGCCGGTCACAGAAGAGCTGATTTTCCGTGGACTTGTTTACCGCAAGTTGGAACGCTATGTTTCCGTAAAGAAGGCAGTCCTTTTGGGAGCGGCGATCTTTGCGGTTTATCATGGCAATCTGCTGCAGATCCTGTTTGCTTTTCCGATGGGGATCATCCTGAATCTGCTTTACCATCGATTTGAAGATCTGAGAGTGCCAGTCCTGTTTCATGCGGTCTCTAATCTGATGGCTGTTTTACTGGCTGCAATTTAACCAAATCAAGTAAGTCTCCTGCTTCAATTGCGAAAAGCAATAAGCAGTGGGTGATCCTTAACTTTACAGACGGAGAACAGCAAATTTGCATCAGTGGCGGGATGCAATCTCTATCTGACAGGAGTCTTTGGCAGATTACAGAGGTGCACAGAAGAATGTTGCATATATTTTTAAAATTTGCATGAGAAACAAAATAGACACAACTGGAAAAATATAGAAACAAAAGAAAAATAATAAATAAAAAATCAAAAAAATACAGTTTTAAAAGTGAATTCACAAATAGTCTGACAATTTGACAAAAAATACGTCTTTACAAATGAAAAAAATGGGTGTATAGTCAATGACAAGATTTGAGAAAAAGTTGCATTAGCGAACACAGAAGTTGGCAGCATGCAGCAGGACATGGCAATCTGGTCAGTCCGCTTATCTGAACAGAATATTACAACTTAAGAAAGGAAAGACGTATGAGTACAGCAAAATTGAACGAAGCCGTTCAGACTCCTGGGCTGTATCAGCCGGAATTTGAACACGATAACTGCGGTATAGGAGCAGTTGTAAACATTAAGGGTGTCAAATCCCACGGAACCGTCGAAAATGCATTAAAGATAGTAGAAAATCTAGAACATAGAGCTGGCAAAGATGCCGAAGGAAAAACAGGTGATGGTGTAGGAATCATGCTTCAGATTTCACACAAGTTCTTCTCCAAAACCTGTGAGTCCCTCGGCATCTTTTTAGGTTCTGAGAGGGAATACGGAATCGGTATGTTCTTCTTCCCTCAGGATGAACTGAAAAAGAACCAGGCAAAGAAAATGTTTGAGATCATTGTGGAAAAAGAAGGTCTTAAATTTTTGGGATGGAGGGAAGTTCCGGTTGTTCCGGAAGTTCTCGGACACAAAGCACTGGAATGTATGCCGTGTATCATGCAGGGATTTGTAGCAAAACCAAAACACCTGGCAAAAGGTATTGATTTTGACCGCAGACTTTATGTGGTAAGACGTGTGTTTGAACAGAGCAATGACAATTCCTATGTGGTTTCTCTTTCAAGCAGAACGATCGTATACAAAGGTATGTTCCTGGTAGGACAGCTCCGTACCTTCTTCCGTGATCTGCAGGATGCAGATTATGAATCTGCGATCGCGATCGTACACTCTCGTTTCAGTACCAACACAAATCCGAGCTGGGAGAGAGCACATCCGAACCGCTTTATCGTACACAACGGTGAGATCAACACGATCCGTGGAAATGCCGACAAGATGCTTGCACGCGAAGAGACGATGTTCTCCGAGCATTTCAAAGGAGAGCTGCACAAAGTTCTGCCGGTTGTCAATACTTCCGGTTCTGACTCGGCAATGCTCGACAACACACTGGAATTTATGGTGATGAGTGGTATGGATCTGCCGCTGGCCGTGATGATCACGATCCCGGAACCATGGGCAAACAACAAGACCATGAGCCAGAGCAAAAAAGATTTTTATCAGTATCATGCAACGATGATGGAGCCGTGGGACGGACCGGCATCGATCCTGTTCAGCGACGGAGATGTGGTAGGAGCCGTGCTTGACCGTAACGGTCTGCGTCCTTCCAGATACTATATCACCGATGACGGTTATCTGATCCTCTCTTCTGAGGTCGGTGTGCTGGATATCGATCCGACCAGGATCGTGCTCAAAGAAAGACTGCATCCGGGCAAAATGCTTCTGGTGGATACGGTAAAAGGAAGAGTGATCGATGACGATGAACTGAAAGAAAGTTATGCAAAAAAGCAGCCGTATGGTGAGTGGCTGGATCGTTACCTGGTAAATCTTTCTGATCTGAAGATTCCGAATAAACGCGTGGAAGAGTACAGCGATGAGGAGCGTGCAAAACTCCAGAAAGCCTTTGGCTATACTTACGAAGAGTACCGTACTTCTATTTTAAATATGGCAAAGAACGGTGCAGAAGGCATCGCTTCCATGGGTATTGACACACCGCTGGCTGTTTTATCGGAATGTCATGTGCCACTGTTTAATTATTTCAAACAGCTGTTTGCACAGGTGACGAACCCGCCGATCGATGCAATCCGTGAAGAAGTGGTAACATCCACGACCATTTACATCGGTGAGGACGGAAATCTGCTTCAGGAAGAGGCAAAGAACTGTCAGGTACTGAAGATCAACAATCCGATCCTGACAAATACCGACATGCTGAAGATTAAAAATCTGGATGTCGAAGGCTTTAAAGTAGCGGAAATTCCAATCACGTATTATAAGAACACAAGCCTGGAAAAAGCCATTGACTATCTGTTTGTCGAAGTAGACAGAGCACACAGAGACGGAGCAAACATCCTGATCCTGACAGACAGAGGTGTTGATGAAAACCGTGTGCCGATCCCTTCACTGCTGGCAGTATCCGCTGTGCATCAGCACCTTGTAAAGACGAAAAAGAGAACTTCACTTGCAATCGTTCTGGAATCCGGCGAACCAAGAGAAGTGCATCATTTTGCTACACTGCTTGGTTATGGTGCAAGTGCGATCAACCCATATCTGGCACTGGATACGATCCATCAGCTGATCGACAGCAAGATGCTGGATAAGGATTATTATGCAGCTGTGGAAGATTACAATCAGGCTGTCCTTAGCGGAATCGTAAAGATTGCTTCCAAAATGGGTATTTCCACAATCCAGTCTTATCAGGGATCTCAGATTTTTGAGGCAATCGGCATTGATAAAGAAGTGATCGATAAATATTTCACAAATACGGTCAGCCGTGTCGGTGGTATCACAATGAAAGATATTGCAGAAGAAACGGACAAACTGCATTCCGGAGCATTTGATCCGCTGGGACTGGATGTAGATGAAACACTGTACAGCATCGGACGGCACAAAATGAGAAGTGCCGGAGAACATCACCGTTACAATCCGCAGACCATTCATCTGCTGCAGCAGTCGACCTGGAGAGGCGATTACAACCTGTTCAAACAGTACACGAATCTGGTAGACAAAGAAGAGACCGGTTATCTGCGAAGCCTGATGGATTTTGATTATCCGGAAAAAGGTGTGCCGATCGAGAAAGTAGAGAGTGTCGAATCCATTGTAAAACGATTTAAGACCGGAGCGATGTCCTACGGTTCCATTTCTCAGGAAGCACATGAAACACTGGCGATCGCCATGAACCGTCTGCATGGTAAGTCAAACAGCGGTGAAGGAGGCGAAGATCTGGAGCGTATGATCGTTACCGATCCGAACAGGAACCGTTGTTCTGCAATCAAACAGGTAGCATCCGGACGTTTTGGAGTTACCTCCAAATATCTGGTCAGTGCACAGGAGATCCAGATCAAAATGGCACAGGGAGCAAAACCGGGTGAAGGCGGTCATCTGCCGGGCGGAAAAGTTTATCCGTGGATCGCAAAGACCAGACATTCCACACCGGGTGTGAGCCTGATCTCACCGCCGCCTCATCACGATATTTATTCAATCGAGGATCTGGCAGAGCTGATCTACGACCTGAAGAATGCAAACAAAAACGCGAGAATTTCCGTAAAACTGGTATCGGAAGCAGGTGTCGGAACGGTTGCAGCCGGTGTTGCAAAAGCAGGAGCACAGGTCGTGCTGATCTCCGGTTATGACGGAGGTACCGGAGCTGCACCAAGAAGTTCCATCCACAATGCCGGACTTCCGTGGGAGCTCGGACTTGCAGAAACCCATCAGACGCTGATCATGAACGGACTTCGAAACAAAGTCCGCATTGAGACAGACGGAAAACTGATGAGCGGACGTGACGTAGCGATCGCCGCACTGCTTGGAGCAGAAGAATTCGGTTTCGCAACCGCACCGCTGATTACAATGGGATGTGTGATGATGCGTGTCTGCAACCTGGACACCTGTCCGGTCGGCGTGGCAACACAGAATCCGGAGCTGAGAAAACGTTTCCGCGGCAAACCGGAATACGTGGAAAACTTCATGCGGTTCATCGCACAGGAACTGCGTGAATACATGGCAAAACTTGGATTCTGCACCGTAGACGAGATGGTTGGACACAGCGAACTGCTGAAGAAGAAAGAACATGCTGCAAATGTAAATGCAGCGAAAGTGGATTTAAGCCGCATTCTGGATAACCCGTATGCAGGCAAAGAGATGAAAGTGACATTCGATCCTTCTCAGGTATATGATTTCAAACTGGAAGAGACGGTGGATCAGACCATTTTAATGAAGAAACTGAAAGCTTCTCTGGAGAAAAAACAGAAACGGAGCATCGAAGTCGATGTCACCAACATCAACCGTGCTTTCGGCACACAGTTTGGTGCTGAGATCACAAAACGTTACGGTGATACACTGGATGCTGATACCTACATTGTAAAATGTAAAGGTGCAGGCGGACAGAGTTTTGGAGCTTTTATCCCGAAAGGACTGACACTGGAGCTGGTCGGTGACAGCAATGACTATTTCGGAAAAGGTTTATCCGGCGGAAAGCTGATCGTATATCCGCCAACCGGTGTAAAATTCAAAGAAGATGAAAACATCATTATCGGAAACGTGGCACTGTACGGTGCAACAAGCGGAGAAGCCTACATCAACGGTGTTGCCGGAGAACGTTTCTGCGTGCGAAATTCCGGTGCAAAAGCTGTAGTAGAAGGCGTCGGAGATCACGGATGTGAATATATGACGGGCGGTCGTGTTGTTGTCATCGGAAAAGTCGGCAAGAACTTTGCAGCCGGTATGAGCGGCGGTGTTGCCTATGTTCTGGATGAAAACAACGATCTGTACACAAAAGTCAACAAGCAGATGGTTTCCGTTGAAAAACTCGGCAATAAATACGATGTGCAGGAATTAAAAGATATGATCGCAGAGCATACGGCATACACCAATTCTGCAAAAGGAAAAGAAATCCTGAATCATTTTGAAGAATACCTGCCGAAATTCAAGAAGATCATCCCGCATGATTATAACCGTATGATGATGGCGATCGTGCAGATGGAAGAGAGAGGCCTGAGCAGTGAGCAGGCACAGATTGAAGCATTTTATGCAAATAAAGCGAGATAGGAGGGAAAAGAAATGGGAAAACCAACCGGATTTTTAGAGTACGAAAGAAGAGTGAGTGAAGAGATCGCACCGCTTGAACGTATTAAAAATTTTAACGAATTTCATATCCCTCTGCCGCTGGAAAAACAGCAGCTTCAGGGAGCACGCTGTATGGCATGCGGAGTGCCGTTCTGCCAGTACGGAAAAATGATAAACGGCATGGCATCCGGCTGTCCGCTGAACAACCTCTGCCCGGAATGGAATGATCTTGTCTATACCGGAAACTGGGAACAGGCTTACAACCGTCTGATGAAAACACATTGTTTTCCGGAATTTACTTCCAGAGTGTGCCCGGCACTCTGTGAAGCAGCCTGCACCTGCAACTTAAACGGAGACCCGGTCTCCACAAAAGAGAACGAGCGTGCGATTATTGAGCGTGCCTACGAGACAGGACTTGTCAAGGCACAGCCGCCGAAAGTGCGTACCGGAAAAAAAGTAGCCGTGATCGGAAGCGGTCCGTCCGGACTTGCCGTTGCCATGCAGCTGAACCGCCGTGGTCATGAGGTGACCGTATTTGAGCGAAATGACCGCATCGGCGGCCTGCTCCGCTACGGAATCCCGAACATGAAACTGGAGAAATCCGTGATCGACCGCCGTGTCCGTCTGATGGAAGAAGAAGGCGTGATCTTTAAAACCAATGTCAATGTCGGTGTGGATGTCAAAGCCGCCAAACTTCTGAAAGATTTCGACCGTGTGGTACTCTGCTGCGGAGCATCAAACCCAAGAGATATCAAAGTGCCGGGACGAGAGGCAGAAGGCATTTATTTTGCCGTTGATTTCCTGAAAGGTGTGACAAAGAGCCTGCTGGATTCTGATCTGGCGGATCAGAAATTTGTTGCCTGCAAGAATAAGAAAGTGATGGTCATCGGAGGCGGTGATACCGGAAACGACTGTGTCGGAACAGCCATCCGCCTGGGTGCATCTTCTGTGGTACAGCTGGAGATGATGCCGAAAGCCCCGGATCAGAGAGCGGCAAACAATCCATGGCCGGAGTGGCCGAGAGTCTGCAAGACTGATTATGGTCAGCAGGAAGCGATTGCTGTATTCGGACACGATCCGCGTATCTATCAGACCACCGTAAAAGAATTCATTGCCGATGACAAAGGCAGACTGAAAAAAGCAGTGCTGGTCAAATTACAGAGCAAAAAAGATGAGAAAACAGGTCGCATGATGATGGTTCCGGTGGAAGGGAGCGAATGGACGGTTGAAGTGGATGTCGTACTGATCGCAGCCGGTTTTCTTGGCTCACAGAAATATGTGACCGATGCCTTTAAAGTAGATCTGACACCGCGTACGAACGTGGCAACGGAAGCAGAGAAATATCAGACTTCCGTAAAGAATGTCTTTACGGCAGGTGATATGCACCGGGGACAGTCTCTGGTTGTCTGGGCGATCCACGAAGGAAGGGAAGCGGCCAAGGCGGTAGATGAATCCCTGATGGGATATACCAACCTCGTTTAAAGAAAAGGAACGCAAAAAAACGGGGCAGATCATTCTGCCCCAAGTTCCAGCATCACACTGGCGATATACCATCCGTCTTTAATCTCTCTGGTGGAGATTCCGTTGTAACGGCGGACGATATCATCGATGATCTGACGGCCAAGCCCATGCTGCTTTTTATCCGCCTTGGTCGTGCGGATGGTAAGTGCCTTGTCTTGCATGGAAGGATCCATTTTGTTTCGAATGGTCAGGGAGAGATAATCCTTGACCATTTTCATTTCAATCACAATTTTCGGATCTTCGATTTTTCTGGATGCTTCGATCGCATTGTCCAGAAGATTCGCAACAAGAGAACAGAGATGATGATCGGGGATCGACAGATGTGGCGGCAGTACGATCTGAATATCCATCGGGATCTGATACTTATGAGCCGTGGCACATTTAAGGTTGATCACCTGAAGCTGGATGCGGCTGCTGTATTCGCTTGTCATTTGCTATAGACAGTGCAAGCCTTCTTCAGTACGCAGCAGAAGAGATCACTTCCTTTTAAAAGCAGGTTTTGGAAATAAAACCTGAAAAAATTTCCTTCTTTACACAAAAAAATAAAAGACTGAAAAAACGGATTTTTCAGGCGAAAAGGGCTTCATGCTACACAGGCATGGAGCCTTTTTCTGTGCTTGACAGACGTTTTTAAATATGTTACCAATATAAAACATAGAATAGTTTAGACTAACAAAAGAAAGCTAAAACGTACAAAAGTTACAAGTATACAAATAAATATAACGGAAGAGCTGTGCGATGTGAGGCTGACATGAAGGAGGACAAAATGAAACGAAGATTTCTGGCGTTTGTGTGCTGTTTCAGTATGCTGGTATCTCTGCTGCCGTGCAGTGCAAAGGCAAATGGGAGAACAACGAACGTAAATCTGCTGGAAACACCGGAAGAAGTGGCAGAAGTGTTTTACAGGCAGAATGCATCTCTTAGAAAGAGTAAGGGGGTCACGGCACAGGATCAACAAAATGAGATTCGCAAACGTGTGATCGTAGAGAGTGCACAGACTCTGGGAAATACATACGGAGCAGTAAAGACGTATTACTATACGGTGGGTGGCTACCAGATCTTACTGTATGACAGTGCAGATCAGGCAGAGCTTGCAGTGACAAACCTGAAAAAAGATTACCCGGGAGTACACATTTTTCAGGATATCCCGGTCACACTGGAAGAGGCAGCAAGAGACGGCGATGCAGATGTGCAGGTAGAAATACAGGATGCAGCCGAAAAAGAAGACGAGAGCGAAACAGAGACGGAAATCCAGGCATTTGACGGCATCCATATGATGGGTATGGACAAGTTGAAAGAGGATGCAAAAGACTGGAGCGGCGATGCAACCGTCGCAGTCATCGACAGCGGAATCGATGAGGATCATCCGTGGTTTACAACAAGACTGGATCGCAAAAACAGTGTCAATCTGGCAGCAGACGGTTTAGGCAAAGATGCATACAATGATCCGAACCAGGGACACGGCACACACGTTGCCGGCATCGTAACCCAGGCAACACCGGTGCAGGTCAAGATCATGGCCGTGCGAGTATTTGACCTGACTGGTTCTGCTTCTTACACAACGATCACACTTGGCGTTGACTATGCGGTACAGCATAATGCCGATGTTATCAACATGAGTCTTGGATTTGAGATTCTGCCGGGATTTGAAAGCGATGACACCGATTTGATGGATGAAGCCTTTGCAAGAGCCTTAAAAGCCGGCACAACGGTTTGCGTGGCATCCGGAAACGAGTATACCGATACGGCAAGAAGTTATCCGGCAAGCAGCCGCTGGACGATCGCAGTCGGATCTCTGGAGCCGGATAAAGACGGAAATTCTTACATTCGCTCTGATTTTTCCAACAACGGAACCCTGCTTGATTTTGCAGCACCGGGAAGAAACATCTTCAGTGCATGGATCGGCGAGGGCGAGACAACCGAGATCGCAAGCGGAACCTCAATGGCAACGCCGCATCTGGCAGCGGCAGCAGCCTATGTCAAACTGAAACATCCGGATTACAACCAGAGAGAAGTTTACTCCGTTTTCCGTGATTATGCCGTAGATCTTGGCGAGCCGGGCAAAGATACCGAGTTTGGATATGGATACGTAGATTTCACAAATTATGCGGCAGAAGATCAGAACACAGCAAAAAAATATCAGGCGATCACAGCACCGGCTCAGATTAATAAAACGATGAATGATCTGGATAAGCCCTTTACGATCGATATAGAGTTTTCCAGAGGAAACGGAACCTTAAGCTTTGCAAGTACCGATGAAAAAGTAGCAAAAGTAAACGGCAGTCAGGTTCAGGTAACGGGAGTCGGCAGCTGTGAGATCGTGATCACCGCATCCGAAACCGACCAGTATTATCAGACCGAAGAGAGGGTAAAGATCCGTGTGGAAAAAGGACAGCAGACCATCAACGTTCCGGTGACCGAATACCACAAATACCTCTCCGATAAAAACTTCAAGGTAACGGCAAGCATCGAAAAACCGGGCGACGGCAAACTGGTATTTCTGGCAAACGAAAACGATGTGCTGAAAGTGACCGAAGATGGCTATGTCACCATTTCAGGAACCGGTACAACACAGATTTATGCAGTGGCAAAAGCAAGCGATAATTTTGTAAGACAGGTCAGCGATGCAATCACCGTCACCATAGAGGAAGATCCGAAACCGCAGCCAAAGCCGGACAACAGTCAGAATCAGAGCGGAAATACAGATCATAATCAGCAGAATCCGGGAACTACCGTGTCACTGAAAAAGGCAGTGATCCGCAAAGTGCAGCCGAAAAAAGCTCAGGTCAAAGTAACCTGGAAAAAACAGGCGGCAGCAGGCAGCTACGAGATCCGTTATGCACTTAAGAAAAACATGAAAAATGCAAAGACGGTGAAGGCAAACGGCAAAAAGAGCAGTGTTACCATCAAAAAACTGAAATCAGGTAAAAAATATTATATACAGGTACGGGCTGTGAAAGAGAGCGGCACCGCAGTGACAAAGGGAGCATGGAGCACGAAAAAGAGCGTCCGTGCGAAATAGAAAAGTACAGGAAGAAATCTTTGCAGAGAAAGGAAGAAAAGCATGAGAAAGAAATTTGGTTATCAGGCAATGGCAGCGATCTTTGCAGTGGCAATGATCGTATCCGGAGCCGGAATGTATCAGACAACGGCAAAAGCAGCCGAAGAGCAGATCCGGACACCGCAGCAGAAAACAGCGGCCGAAACACAGGAGTCTGCAAAACGGAAGGCAGAAGCCGCATCTGCAGATCCGACGGAAGACGGAGAATACACTCTGACTTTTGAGGCAAAACAGGAAGGCAGCGATGAAAAATCCATGCTGGCAGGCTATTTTGACCCGAAAGCAAAACTGACCGTTGAAAACGGAAAAATGTATGTAACCTTTTTAAATACCAAGCTTTCCAGCTTTCTTCTTGATTTTACAGTGGCATCAGACGGAACGTATGCACAGACCGAAAAGACAGGCTTTGGTGAACAGGACGAAAGCGGAAATTACGCCATGTACGAGTATAAAATGGAGATCACAAAGCCTTCCGAAGTAAACAAAGGAGCGGCACTTGTTTCAGCCATGGGCGGGCAGAACAGCGACATTGGAAATTTTGACAAATACCTCAAGACGGACTTCACTTTCCTGACACTGGAAAAAGGCTGGAACGGATACGATGCATCCAAAACCGAGGACAAACCGACCGGAGCAGCAGCACTCAACGAAGCACTTCGCGATTATGGCATGGACAAAGACAATGACGGAATCGTTACAGCAGAAGAAGTAGCTCAGTATGGCGGAACCACACTGGATTTAAGTGAGTGCAACTTAAGCGAGATCGGACTTCTGCGTTATCTGCCATCTCAGATTGTAACGTTAAATCTCTCAAACAATGAGATCACAGCGATTCCGGAAGGACTGCTGGATAACCTGACCAGTCTGGAAAATTTTTATATCGAGCACAACAAGATCACAGAAATTCCGGCAGGACTGTTTAAAAACAACCACAGCCTGGACTGGATTTCCTTTACCGGCAATCAGATTTCCTCTCTGAAAGATAACACCTTTGAAGGGCTGGATGCTCTGACGATCCTTGATCTGGAAGGAAACCAGATCCGGGAGGTTTCCAAAAATGCCCTGACCGGCATGCCGAAACTTCAGCAACTCTCCTTTGTGGGAAATGGACTGGAAGATCTGAAGGATGATGTGTTAAAACCGCTTGCCGGATCTTTGCGGTGGCTGTTTTTACAGGAAAATAACATCGAGAGCCTGCCAAAGACCGTGGAAGACCTTTCTTCCCTTGAAGAACTCAATGCATACGATAACGGTATGAAAGATATCACAAAAGTGGATTTTTCAAAACTTCCACAGCTTCAGGAAGTCAACTTCATGCACAATGAGATTCGTGAAATCCCGTCCGGAACGTTTGCGAAGAATGAAAAGCTGGCAGGGCTGGATCTGTATGACAATCTGCTGACTACGATGTCACCGGATACCCTTCCGGCAACAGCAGTTCTGAGAAAACTGGATATCCGCCTGAACAACATTCAGGTCGTAGACCGCAAACTGATCATGAAAAGCCAGAGCTTTAACAAATTCTATCCGCAGAAAAGTGCGATGAGTCTGAAGATTGAAAAAGACGGCGAAAACGGCGTGAAATGGTCACAGGAACTGAGTATTCTGGATTTGCTGTACTGGTTCGATGCAACGAACGATGCAAAAGTCGAAGAAGCACAGTCTGTTGATGAATACAGAGAATTTCTGAAAGACAAAGGCTATGAAGGCCGCGATATCATGGATATTTTAAATGACCAGTACTATGACTGGGAGATTATTACCAGCATCGAAAAGAAAAACGCAGACGGAACCTACGAAACCGTATGGAAGAGTACGGATGATGATAAGGCAGACCTGGCAGGAGGAGCCTTTGCAACAGCAGAAAAAGGCACATACCGCGTCGTAAAAGATCTGTATTCCGGAAACAGCGGACTGCTGTTCTATCGTTTCAGCGTATTTTCAAACGAGGTCAATACAGCACAGCAGAACAATGTGACACCGGGTACAGACAAGCCGAATAATGGAAGTAACAGCAATACAAACGGCGGTAACAACGGAAACAGTGCAAATCCGGGAAATACAGCGGTGAAAAAACCGGCAAAGGTGAAAAAAGTAACGGCAAAGGCAAAAAAACGCACTGCAGTGATCAGCTGGAAAAAGGTAAAAGGTGCATCCGGTTATGAAGTTTACCGTTCTACAAAGAAAAACGGAAAATACAAAAAGATCAAGACGATCAAAAAAGCAGGAACGGTTCGTTTTACAGACAAAAAGCTGAAAAAAGGGTTCGCTTATTACTATAAAGTCAGAGCTTACAGAAAAACAGCTGTTGCGAAAGTGTATGGAAACGATTCGGCTGCAAAAAAAGTAAAAATAAAGTAAACATTAAAGTAAGATATCACGACGCAACAGATTCAAAGGAAAATGTACCAAAACGAGGAGGAAACAGAATATGAAGAAAAAATTTGTATGCCAGCTGCTTGCCCTTTCCATGACTGCTGTCATGGCAGTTCCACAGGCAGGACTGCCGGTATTTGCCGCATCTGCAGCAAATACACAGCAGGCACAGCTCAAAGAAGAAGCAAAAGTCGGAACAGAGATCACACAGCTTGAAGGATCAACCAGCTGGATGACAGGGACCCTGGAAAAAATCGTGCTTTCTGAGATTACTTCCGATTCTGCTTACTGCAAGGCGATTACGGGCATCAGCGTCAACGGTGTAGATTATGTGGCAGACTGGAATGAAGAAGATGATACACTGGTATACAGTGCCGGCTGGCTTGGTATGACGATCTACAGCGGAGCATTCAAAGAAGGCGAAAATACGATCGTGATCAAAGCTGACGGTTACCTAGACAAAACCATCCTCTTTACAAAAGCAGAAAATGAGTGCACGTTTGTAAGCCAGTCCGACGGAAACGGTGGTCAGGAACCGGAAGTACTGGATAAAACAGCTCTGACGGAAAAACTGGAAGAAGCAAAAGCACTGATACAAGGCGATAAGAGCGACGAGGAATGGGAAGATCTCCAGAGTGCGATCACAGCAGCAGAACATACATTAAGAGTGGCAACCACGCAGGCTTCCTTAAATACTGCACTGGAAGATCTGACAAAAGCAATGGAGAAATTTACCACAGGGCTGACTGCACCGACTGTTACCGCAGTTGCTTACGATGGCAACGAACTGACCATCGAAGAGATCAATCATTATTCCGATGATGCCAACTGGAAAGCTTACGGACAGTCCATTTCCGGAGTGACCGTAAACGGAACCGAATACAAAGAATACACCAATGATGATGATCCGGAAAGCGTTTACAGCCTTTCTGTACTGCACGGACTGACAATCGGTTCCGGCAAATTTACAGAAGGAAGAAACGCGATCGTGATCAAAGCAAAAGGTTACAAAGATAAAACGGTTGTATTTGCAAAATCCGGTGATACCTGCGTACTGATCAGTCAGACAGACGGGGACAGCGAACCTGTCACACCGCCGCAGCCAACCATCAAAGATCCGACCGAAGACGGTGTATATACTTTAACTTTTAAGACAACAAAAGCCGACAGCGAAGAAGACTCCATGCTGAGCAACTTCTTTGCGGCAAAAGCAAAACTGCAGGTAAAAGACGGAAAAATGACACTGACCATGTTAAATACCGGAAGCTCCAGAATGATGCTTGATTTTACTATTGGAAAAGACGGTACTTATCCGGCTGCCGAGAAGAAAGGCTACGGAGAAGCCGATGCTCAGGGAGCTTACACCGCATACGAGTACAGCATGGAAATTTCAGATCTGTCAGAATTACATTCTGCGGCAGCACTCGTTACCATGATGGGCGGAAGCGAAGCGGACAAAGGTAATTATGATAAATATATGAAGGCAAACATCAGTTTCGCATCCCTTGCAAAAGGATGGAAAGGTTATACCGATGAAGTGAGCGGTGAGCAGAAACTGATCAACAAGCTGATCGAGCAGGGATATGACCTGAATGATGACGGTGAGATCAGTGCAAATGAGCTGGCAGCAATCTCTGAGAGTGTGGATCTTTCCAACTGCGGACTGACAGACGTTTCCTTATTAAAAGGGCTGACAGATAAAGTAACCAGCCTGGATCTTTCCGAAAACCAGATCACCAGCCTGCCAGACGGACTGCTGGATCATATGACCGCACTTAGCAGCTTTTATGCAGATTCCAACTATATCGAAGAACTTCCGGAAAACTTCTTTGCAAACAATAAAAACCTGCAGTGGGTATCCATGCGTGCAAATAAATTAAAGAAGATCAACAAAAGCGATTTTGCGGGACTTACAGAGCTGAAATATCTGGAGCTGGACAACAATCAGATCGAAACGATCGCAAAGGGAGCTTTTGACGGCGATGCGGCACTGGATCAGTTTGGATTATCCGGCAACTTCCTGGAAAGCCTTCCGGAAGGTCTGTTTAAAGATGCCGGAGCATCCATGACCTTTTTGAATATTTCCGGAAATATGTTTGAGACACTGCCATCTGCCATCAGCGATGCAGTAAAATTAAAGAAACTGATCGCATACAATAACGTACTGACCAGCATTGCCGATGTGGATTTTGGCAAAATGGCAGATCTTACGGAAATCAACTTCATGAAAAACTATATTGCAGAGATCAAAGACGGAACCTTTGCAAAGAACAGCCACCTGCTGTCAGTCGATCTGCATGACAATCAGCTGACAAACCTCTCAGGAAGTGTATTTGCAGATACCTTTGAGAACAGCAGAGGAGATGGCAAACTGCAGAAACTGGATATCACCCTCAACAACATCCGCGTCGTAGATCCGGCTTTAATGAAAAAATGTGATACCTCCATCAACAAATTTTATCCGCAGAAGACAGCACTCTCCCTGACATTGAAAAAAGACAGTGACACCCAGATCAGCTGGAGTCAGGATCTGAGCATGCTGGATCTGGTATTCTGGTTTGATCAGACCGTAAGCGATGAGCAGAGAGAACTGGAGACACCGGAAGATTACCGGGCAATGCTGGAGCAGAACGGTTGGAAAGGCAAAACCATCACAGAAATCCTTCTTGCAAAGAACGATTCTTATGACTGGGATGTTATCACAGAAGTGCAGAAGAAAAATGCAGACGGAAGCTGGACAACCGTATCCGACAACACCGTAACAAGAGAGGCGGAAGCACTGACCGGAAGCTTCAAAGTAACGGATAAAGGCGTATACCGTATCATGAAAATGGTGAATACAACCCTGAACGGTTCCAAACAGTATCGCTTTACTGCATACTCCAACGTGATCGATCTGTCTGCAAAGGACGGAAACAACAATAATAGCAATAATAACGGAAATAATAACAGCAATAATAATAACAGCAACACAGACAATGGCACAAACGGAAATCAGAGTCCAGGAACACAGACTGTCAGCAAACCGGCAAAAGTAACAAAACTGACCGTAACTTCCAAGAAGAAAAAAGTAACTCTGAAATGGAAGAAAAACAGCAAAGCAACCGGATACGAAATCTATCGTGCCACAAAGAAAAACGGCAAGTACAAAAAGATCAGAACGATCAAAAAAGCATCTGCCGCAACATTCACAGACAGCAAAGTAAAGAAAGGCAAAACTTACTATTATAAAGTAAGAGCTTACAAGACCGTAAAAGGAAACAAAGCAAACGGAAAATTCAGTGCTGTCAGAAAAGTGAAGATCAAAAAATAACAAAAACTGCAAATAATAACAAAATTCCCCCTTCTGGTTGGAAAAAATATCTTCAAAATGTGTTACAATATAGAACAGTAACAGGCAGGCCTCGCAAAAGCGGGGCTTGTTTCTCTGTAAGTGCGCCTAGCGGCGCACGTTTCTAACGGGTTAAAGTCCCGAATCCGCCCGGTAGTGGGAAGGATATAGCCGAAGGCAA